>JAAYGP010000204.1 GCA_012727625.1 Clostridiaceae bacterium | reverse complement strand
TTGTAGGCCCTTATAAGAGGTGACGGTCTTATCATTTTATAGAAGTTAAAAAGGCCTTCAGGTATTTCAATGTATTTGTCGGTTGTGTTAATTTCCTGTTCTATCAGCTTATCGCAGAAAATCGGCTTTAAGTCATCCTGGGTGCATGGTTTTAAAGTCACCGGGTGCAGCGGCGGCGGCGGAAGCTCTTTCATTACGGATTTTAAATTATACCAGCTCCTTGGTAAATCCTTTTCATTGAGATAAATCTTGTAAGGTATTGTTGCCATAGTACTCATCCCTTTCCATATTTATTTTAAGCAAAATAAAAAGCCTTTATCCTTATAGGACAAAGACTGTTATCTCTGCGGTACCACCTAAATTGCGCAAACGCTTTGCGTATACGCCACTCATCTCATGTACTATCATACATGCTTCCTTGATAACGTGTGAAGTCCCCGGCGCGCATACTAAAAACTTTCAGCAGCGCCCTCATGAGTCCATTCACAATAAGCTTTATCACCACAATCCCACCACCTGTGGCTCTCTTTGGATAAAGTGATTATGCTACTATTCTCAATCAACGGTTTTTTTATTAAATTTTATTGCTTTTGATGATATACAAAAAAAACATATTTGTCAATAGCAAATTATAGTTAAATTTTAGCAAATAACGCTAAGATCTTAGCAAAAGAGTAATATATTATTTCATAAATTACCTGTATTATAGTATTATATATCTATAGAATCTATAGAAGCGAGGAGCCCCGCCTCGTTAAAAAATTCTTATTTCTGTGTAACGTCTGGTTATTACAGCTCAATTAACTGCAATGCAATTTCTGTAATTGCTTGCAATGTTATCATCTCAACAAGGAAATGCTAGTGTGTACTTCTCTATGCACAAATTAAGGTACATCAGATTTTCCCGCATCTTTTTACCAGATCATGCGCCAATGAGCGCAAATAATTAAATAATGGAGGTTAATGATTATGGGTAAAAGGACAAGAATGAAACTATTCGCTTTGTTTCTTGCCGCAATTTTTATCATTCCCGTAACGCCGCTCTCCTATATGACAGAGAGTAATGCTCAGTCGCATCCGTTTATACTCGTCAGTGTATCAGAGTATGCGGAACTGCAGAGCAGAGCAAACCAGGAGCCATGGAAAACATGGAAGAGTCAAGCGATTGCGGATGCAAAAAGTCTGACTTTCGATGCAGGTGCGAGTTTCAATACACGATGCACACAAATGCGTGAAATCATGGAAACATGCGCACTCGCTTATATTCTCGACCCTGGCAACAGAAGCACATATGCGACCAAAGTCTATAACACATTAGGCTACTGGGCGGAAAGAAAATCCGGAAATATCATTGATTCCCTCAACGGAGGTAACTGGGATCTTTATATGCGCCCGGCCGGTGCATATTTTGCCAGCGTTGTTGCGTTGGACATCGTTTACCCGTCACTTTCTGCCAATCAGCGTTCTTCCATTGAAAGCATCATGGAAAAAGCGTTCCAAAAATTCAAAAACACTCATGCCAACTGGGATGTAGGCGTATATGGCGCACGCGGCATATGGCCTTTATACAAGCGTGACATCGACGAACTCGAGACTCATGCAGATGCATATTACAATGCTTTATCTAATTACCTGACTGCAGACGGTATATGCACATCAGGTATTGGTTATTCCAATATGCGGTTCAGTGCGGACAGGCACTCAAAACAATATTTTATGGATGTACTGACTCATACCGGTTACTATAATTATTACGATGACTATAAAGTGAAAAACTTCTATGAATGGCTGTATGGTTATGGAGCCACGCCTTTCAGGAGGCAGTGGACCTTTGGGGACAGTTATTTCGCAAATACATTCTATACGACGGGCTCCATCTGGAAAGCAGACAACTTCTCTGAGAATGCTGCCAGAGGGGCTGCAAACATATTAGGCTCATCTGTCCCAAGAGGAAGACTGTTTATTTATGTTCTTCATAAAAAACCCTATCCTACGGGTCAAAAGCCACCAAGCAAAATATTCCCCGACGGCGGAGCATTCTTCAATGAAAACAATGCGGCTACAACCGCTCTCAGCGCTGTTCTCTGGAATCCCGAATCAAAGAGGGATGACCACTGCCACAAGGAAGTAAACTCGTTGGGTCTTGCCGGTTATGGTGAGTATCTGCTTGCAAACGCCGGTTATAACGGCTGGGGCAAAAATTTGTCGGTAGGCAGTAAAACTTACTCATGGACTTATATCAATAACAGAGCTGTTTCAGGCAATACAGCCCTGATTAACTACAGAGCCGACTTTAACGAAACTACTCCCCAGGATGATCAGAAAACTTATTGCGACCATTTATTAAAATACGGAAACGGAATAACGGATGGTTTCACATCAACATTGTTCTGCTATGCATCAGGTGATTCAGGAAGAGCGCTTTCAAGCGACGGTTCCAAAAAGCATATACGAAACCTTGTTTTCATCGCGCCTCAGGATTCAGCCAACGGCTATTGGGTACTGTTCGACGAAATGAAAGCGCCGGGTTCAGGAAATACCGCACATCTGGCCCTGCATCCCCCGTCAACAAACTACTCGGCAGTAACTGCAAACACTGAATACAGATGGACAATTAATAAACTTACAGGCAAAAATGTTTATTTATCCATATTCCTTGCCACTCCTCCATCTTCCCCATCTTCTTCAATTCCCGCAGTTGCTATTAAGAATGGCGGCATAGGGGGCGGCAATGCTACAAATAATACCGCAAGCAAGTATTTATACTCCACGTACAATATTACAGATTCCCAGGGAAGAAAGAATATAGTAACGGTCCTGTTCCCTCATGATGCAAGCCATGCAAAGGCAACCATGTCGAGAATCTCCGGCAGCGGTTATACGGGGGCCAGCATTAACCATGGGAGCGGAACAATTGATTACGCATTGGAATCCTTTGGTACTTCAGATATAACCTATGGTGGTGTTACATTCCGTGGATTGAGCACTTTATACCGTAAGGTCAACGGAGCCACCAATTTCTATTTCGTCCGCAAGGGCAGAAACTTCAACGATGGCGGAAGTGTTCGCCGTGGCTTCAGCTCCACCGGGGATGTAAGCGTTTATATTAAGGACAAGTCCGGTAATATCACATCATCTGGCAGTAACGTAACTTTCTACTATCCCGGTATAACAGGAGTCAAATTGAACGGAAGCAATGTTCAGGTTCAATCCTCCGGTTCAAACTGGGTAACAGTATATGTACCCGCAGGTACCCATACGGTGGAATTCACGTTAGGAAGCACTTCGCCAATTACTCCAACTCCAACTCCGAAACCCACAGTTACACCAACTCCTACACCTATCGTTACCCCAAGCCCAAGCCCGATCCCGACTCCGGATCCGAGCGGCTGGTACGGAAAGGCAAGCTTCCTGGATGGAACGCATAATCTTGGAACCACAAACACCGGTAAACTCCAGGTTGAATTTGATATCACACCTTTGGCCTCCGGACTGAACGCATGTATCGGGTATGCGGATTCATCAACCAACATAACCACATGGAATCATCCGTCCATGACAATAAGGCTTAACACAAACGGTACATTTGATGTAAGAAACAGCGGAGGCTATTCCGCGGCCACCACTGTATCATACAGCCCCAACCAGACTTATCATATCAGAATGATAAACGATCTTGTGAATAAAAAATATGATGTGTGGGTTACACCTCCTGGTGGTAATGAGATTAAAATTACCGATAATTACTCATTCAGGTCCGATGCTCCTGACATAGATGATCTGGGTAAGATCAGCCTCAAGGATGACGCCAATGACAGATTCATGGTACAAAATCACAGGGTAACCTCTGCTCCGGCACCTCAACCGGTTACATTCAACCCGATTGCAGATGCTTTTGTCAGAGATGGCGCAAATTATGAGAATAAAACCCATGGAAACCAGATTATACTTGCTGCAAAGGAAATACCCGGTACCTCATCATATAACAGAAAATCCTATCTGAAGTTTGATTTCAGAAGTTTGGGGGTTTCTTCAGTCAGCAAGGCCATACTAAGATTATATGTATATACCGCAGACCCAGGCAATGACAGATCAATTCTGGTATACGGAAACATCAATGAAAGCTGGTCTGAAAGCACAATTACCTGGAATAACGCCCCTGATCAAGCCGGCGATACGCTTATCACAAGCAGTCCGGCCACCGGTACACCTGTCGGGCAATGGATCGAGTTTGATGTCACAAGCTATATAAACAGTCAGATGTCAGATAAGATCGTGTCGTTGCAATTGAAAAACAGTGGTCCTGCATATATCACTTTCTACAGCCGGGAAGCAGCTGATAATAAACCGGAACTGGTTATTATACCCTGATATATTTTGTAGTTAGGATACCCAATCAATTTATAAGACAAAACTGAATATCGAATGGAGTTATTAAATTCCATATGAAAGAGCTGGTGTTCCACCATCAATTAAGATGGCGGAACACTTTTTTTAAATTAAAAAACAGTCTTTCAGATATAAATTTTTTATACCCGGATCCTTTTAATTTTGCTCAAGCTATTTGAAAAAATATCTGAAACATATTTCTTCCAAAATATTATGCGTCCTGTCAAACAATAGAATGGGAGAGCCATCCCGAGTTTTATGAAGTACAAAAAGTTTTTGAGGCAATGGCTGAAAAAATATATTTAACCTCTGACCTTTTGCAGAATCTTTACGACCTCATCGGTCTTGAGAACCTTGCCATAAGAAACTACTTTTCCGTCTACAACAAGAGCAGGAGTAGTCATCACGCCGTAAGCGGCAATCTGGGCGAAATCAGACACATGATCGATTGCGGTGTCCATTCCCAGTTGTTCGAGAGCGGCTTTTGTTGCAGCTTCAAGTTGATTGCATTTTGCACAGCCGATTCCAAGCACCTTAACACTTGCGCCCTCAGTCTTTGCTTTTTCCGCTTTTGTCATACTTTCAGTATCACAGCTACCTGTGCAACAACAGGAGCTTTTTTTATTTTTCTTTCTAAACAACGCCATAATATATCTCCTTTATATCATTATCAGAATCCAAATAAACACACATGCCAATTAGCAGCAGTTACCTTCGCAGCAACACCCGGACTTTATGTTTTTTCCATCAAAGAAATTTTTCAGGTTTTCGGGCAATTCATATTTATTCGGGGAACTCCCTTCACCGTACCTACCAAATATAATCTGAAGAATACCTTCTGCGAGCATTTCTTTAGGCGGAACCTCGTAAGTCTTTCCGTTATACTCGAACAAACGGCATTCCACATCTGTACTGCTGATTTCACTGCAACAGCCACAGCTGTTTTCGGCAACTGATTTGCATATGTCCTGACCGTTCACT
The DNA here is from genome assembly GCA_012727625.1 of Clostridiaceae bacterium. Classification (GTDB taxonomy): domain Bacteria; phylum Bacillota; class Clostridia; order DSM-8532; family DSM-8532; genus JAAYGP01. Next base: position 427 of record JAAYGP010000204.1, on the reverse strand, counting down.
CGAATGGTCGGTGACGAAACAAATTGGTGCTGTATAGCCATATCAGCTGTCTTTATTTCAATTTTCTTGTACTCAACAGTAAAACCGGTAAGCTCTAGGGCAGGAGTTAGCACCAGCATCACTTCGTCAAGAACGTTGTCTGTCCCGATACATCGCTCACAGGTTTGAAGATCAAGATAAAGATACTCAACAACAACTTTCTTTTCAAAAGAACAATCACACCCACAGGAGCAGCAGGGTTTCCCTAATGTTTTTGCCATCGTTTATTCCTCCTAAATTATCAGCGCTTGTAAAGCGTTGAATAAATATCCGACAATAATGATTCCAGCGGTACATACGGCGATAAACAGTGCCAGTAGCTTTGGCTTTACTGCCTTGCGAAGCATAATCAAAGATGGTAGAGACAACGTAGTTACACCCATCATAA
>JAAYGP010000023.1 GCA_012727625.1 Clostridiaceae bacterium | reverse complement strand
GCCTTTCAATGCCCAGACCAAAACCAATCCCCGGAGTGGGGCTGCCCCCGAATTCTTCCACCAGTCTGTCATACCTTCCTCCCCCGCACACGGTTCCCTGTGAACCGAGATTTTTTGAAACAAATTCAAAAACAGTCCGGGTGTAATAATCAAGGCCTCTTACAATTCCTTTATCAATGGAAAAAGGAATATCCATGGCAGATAATTTTTGTTGTACTTTTTCAAAATGATCGGCGCAATCACCGCAGATATAATCCAGAAGTGCCGGAGCATCCTTTATTTCATTCTGGCAGCTTCCCTCTTTGCAATCAAGAATCCTCATGGGATTTCTTTCAAACCGGTCTTTACAGGTTTCACAAAGCTTATCAAGCTTTGGTCTTATATAAGCTTTAAGCCTTTCGTTATAATGGGCCCTGCAGTCAGGGCAGCCTATGCTGTTCAGGTTCAGTGTAAGATCCTTAATGCCAAGGGTTTTGAAAAACAAATGGGCCAGGGAAATAATCTCGGCATCAGCGGCAGGATCCGCCGCCCCGAACAATTCTGTGCCAAATTGGTGAAATTCGCGGTACCTTCCCTTTTGAACATTTTCATACCGGTATACTGTAATATTGTAAAAAAACTTTACCGGCTGGGGCCATGAGGACATCCCGTTTTCAATATAGCTTCTGACAACCCCGGCTGTCCCTTCCGGTCTGAGCGTTATGCTGCGTCCTCCCTTATCATTGAAAGTGTACATCTCTTTCTGCACAATATCGGTAGTATCTCCAACACCACGCTGAAAAAGCTCGGTATGCTCAAAAACCGGCAACCGTATTTCTCTGTAACCAAAAAGATGACAAATTTGCTTAAACTTTTCCTCAACGTAATACCATTTATGAATTTCATCGGGCAGTATGTCCCTTGTTCCCCTGGGGGCTTTTGTCAACATTCCATATCCCTCCTGTTTATTTGTTAAAAGCCTTTAAGCGTATTGAACAACCGGGCTTAAGCAGGGTAGTACTTTCTCACTTCTTTTATTAATTCTACGTCAACACCTTGTTAATCATACTGATCAAAAAAACCTCCGTCCACAGCAAAGGGACGAGAGGTATTCCCGCGGTACCACCCTAATAGAAGCAAAACTTCCGCTTCAGGCCCTTAACGCAGGCGACACGTGCCGAACTACTGCAAAGCATTTTTCACCCGGCAGGCTCCATGGGTGTCCCACAGCCATTCTGTTTTGCCCGGAAATGCTCTCAGTCACGACATTTCCTCCCTGTGGACAGAAAAGCTGTTTTTCCCTGTCATTGCCTTTTCAATTCGTTGATATGATTATAATGAATTAGCAACCAATTGTCAACAATATCAAAATTGATTTGCTTCTGTCTCTGATCGGTTTATGATAATGTCTCATTGTACCACATGTGATTATGTCCCAACTCAAAAAAAATGTATAATTAATCTCATGTCATTACGTGAGGTGGTTACATTGAGAAAGGTTGAATTGACAATGGAAGAAAATAATAAATACCTAACTATTAAAAAGTTAGTTGAGACAGGCGGAAACAAAAAAAGAGTTTCATTCCGCTAAAGTTTCCGCAATTGCACAATATCTGTATACAGAACCTGTAATCAGTAACCGTCATTGCTATTTGCGATTCAGGGTAATTTGTATATAACCCGCCGGATGCTTCATAAATATCCGGGGCAGCTTTGGCAGACCTGAATCAGGTTGGTGTTTGAACAGAAAAAAAATACCGTTTTACATCCCATAAAAAAATAAGCTGCACTTTCCTGCAGCCTGTTTTGATCCTGCTATTGTTTTTCATATATTGTATGTCTGAGAGTGCCCTGGCAGAATAAAGCCCGGTTATAGATTTTCCCTTATCTTTGTGATTTATCGTAGGGTATTCCCTCTGCCTTTGGCGCCCTTGACTTGCCCGATGTGAAAGCCAGCACAATCATGGTAGCCAGGTAAGGCAGGATTTTGTAAAAGGTCTGGTTTATATTAAGTTCGTCAAGGAATGGTATCAGAGCTATTGAATAGGCCAGTGTGCGCAGGAATGCGAAGAACAATGCCGCGAAAAAGATTTTAACAGGCTTCCACTGCCCGAATATCATAACAGCAAGGGCAAGAAAACCAAACCCCGCAACTCCGGTATGCCCGTTTGTATTTCCATCCATAACCCCGACAGCATAGAAAAAGCCACCGATACCTCCAAGTATTCCGGAAATGCTTACCCCGGCATAACGCATTAAATAAACGTTTATTCCCACAGAATCCGCCGCGTGCGGATGCTCGCCGCAGGCACGCAGACGAAGGCCAAACCTTGTGGTATAGAAAATTATGGTGGACACTGCAAGGAGAAAAAAACCTATATAAACAGTGATATATGTATTTTGGAAAAACAGCTTTCCGATAACGGGTACCCTGCCCAAAACAGGCACTTCCCTGATATAGAAATTTGTGTTTGTTGTAACCCCGTCACTGTTGAAGTTCATTTTTGAAAAAAGCAATATGGCGGCAGGAACCAGCATATTCATTGCAGTTCCTGTTATTGTCTGATCGGCTTTCATATTTATAGCGGCAAAAGATAATAAAAATGAATATACCAGTCCGGATACAGCAGCAACAAGCATTGCGAGCAGTAGAATCGTCTGGGGGTTCATGCCCGTACCCTCAATAAAATACACAAACAGGCATCCGAAAAACGCACCAAAAAGCATAATTCCTTCCAGTGCAATGTTTATGACACCGCTTCGCTCGCTGAACATACCGCCCAACGCTACCAAAAGCAATGGAATGGCAACCGGGAGTGTATTTTGAATTAAATAATACAATGTATCCATTAATTAACCCCCTTTTTATCATTATCCAGGGCCCTGGCAGGGTTATCAGCATCCGGATCGTCTTTTCCGCCAGTTTCAGCATGGTCTTTTGTTCTCATTTCCCTGCGTTTTTTAACAATCCTGTCAAGTATGGATTTCATCAACATTGAAAAGGCAGAGAAATATATTATGACAGAAATAACAATATCAATAATTTCCGGTTTATAGCCAAATAAGCTTGCGAGTGTACCGCCCCGCTGTATGTGGGATATAAACAGCGCTGAAAAAATGATTCCTATCGGGCTGGAATTTCCAAGCAGAGCTACGGCTATACCGTTAAACCCGTTTGCAGCAATAATGTTTATGGGTTCATATGTCATACTGCTGCCGGGGATCGTGGATGGCGCCAGAATGGCAAAAGCGCCTCCAAGACCTGATAACGCGCCTGCAACGGCCATAGTTATAATAATATTCCTTTTCCCGCTCATACCGGCGTATTGGCTTGCAAACCTGTTATATCCGGTGGCTTTCAGCTCATATCCAAATACTGTTTTATTAAGTATGATATATAAAATAACTGCTATAAAAATGGCTATAAAAATGGAAATATTAACACTTGAATTATCAACTCCAAGCGGAGGCAGCTGGGCAGACTGCGGAAGATATGCGGTTCTTGTTTTTGAGGGAACATACATTGCCCCATTTGACTGAATGAGCATATCAACCAGATACATTCCTATATAATTTGTCATAATGGAAGTTATAACCTCATTAACATTGAGCAGGGCTTTAAAAACACCGGGTATCAGGCCCCACAGAAGACCACCCAGGAAACCTGCCAGAACGCAAATCAGCCAATGGATACCATCCGCGGGCTTAAGCATGAATCCGACATACAGGGCGAAAAACATTCCCATCGTGTACTGGCCTGAAGCACCTATGTTGAACAATCCCATTTTAAAGGCAAACCCGACGGAAAGCCCGGTCATCAATATCGGAGTAGCAAAATAAAATACGTCACCCAGGCGTCTGAAACCACCCAAAAGTACCGTCCGGAAACCAGGTAATGAATTTGCCGGGCTTGCAACCGTCATAACAATAAACCCGAAAATAAGACCCAGGAATATTGCAAACAGCGCAGCCATAAAAGCAGAAAAGCCCTTGCTTTTTAAAACACTTTCCAGGTTAAATACTTTTTTTGTTGTATTTTTTTTTTCAGGCATTTCAAAACTCCTTTACCGTGCTTCGTTTTGCCCCGGACATGTAAAGGCCAAGCTCCTGTACGGTTGTGGTTTTCGGATCCAGCTCACCGACAATCTCACCTTCGTACATAACAAGAATTCTGTCACTAAGATCCATTACCTCGTCCAGCTCAAAAGAAACAAGTAATACAGCTTTTTGTGCATCCCTGCCTGCAACAAGCTGTTTGTGAATATATTCAATAGCGCCCACATCAAGACCGCGGGTGGGCTGAACCGCAACAAGAAGCTCATGTTTTTTGTCCATTTCACGAGCTACAATTGCCTTTTGCTGATTACCGCCGGACATGCTTCTTACAACCGTAATCGGACCCTGACCGCTTCGCACATCATATTGTTTTATTAATTTTCCCGCGTAGGAACGAACAGCATTGCTTTTTATAAAACCGTTTTTTTGAAATTCAAGTTGCCAGTAACGCTGCAACACAAGATTTTCTTCCAGTGTATAGTCAAGCACAAGCCCATATTTTTGCCTGTCCTCGGGTATATGACTCATTCCTGCTTTTGAACGCTTACGGATTGAAGCTTTTGAAATATCCACACCGCACAGGGTGATTTTTCCGCTGCTTATTTTTTCAAGGCCGGTAAGGGCTGAAATAAATTCTGTCTGCCCGTTGCCGTCAATTCCAGCTATACACACTATTTCACCCGCTCTTACGTCGAAAGACACGTCTTTCACCGCATATTTTTTGTGTGTTTTTGAAAGAACCGTAACATTTCTGACAGACAGGACGACATCGCCAGGCTCAGCTTCCTTTTTCTCAACCCTGAAACTTACAGCGCGACCTACCATCATCCTGGAAAGCTCTTCCTTGCTTGTTTTATCTATGTCCACAGTGCCGACACATTTGCCTTTGCGCAAAACAGTACATCGATCCGCCACTGCCATAATCTCATTTAACTTGTGTGTTATGAAAAGAATTGATTTGCCTTCTCTTTTGAATCCGCGCATTATTTCCATCAGTTCATCTATTTCCTGAGGGGTCAGTACAGCAGTTGGTTCATCAAAGATAAGAATTTCATTGTCACGGTATAGCATCTTTAAAATTTCAACGCGCTGCTGCATCCCAACGGAGATTTTCTCAATGACAGCATCCGGATCCACTTTCAGGCCATACTGCTCACTGAGCTTTAATACTCTTTCCCTTGCTTTTGATTTTTGCAGAAAACCTGCTTTAGCCGGCTCCACGCCAAGAATTATGTTTTCAAGAACCGTAAAGATCTCAACCAGCTTGAAATGCTGGTGTACCATACCAATTCCAAGATTGTTGGCATCATTGGGATTATTAATCCTGACAACTTCGCCGTTTTTACGGATTTCGCCCTTATCGGCCTGATACAGGCCAAAAAGAATACTCATCAAAGTTGACTTGCCGGCCCCGTTTTCACCAAGCAGGGCATGAATCTCGCCTCTTTTAAGCCGCAGCGTAATGTTGTCATTTGCCACAACCCCGGGAAATTCTTTTGTAATATTGAGCATTTCAATAATATAATCTTCCATAGCAACCGCCATTCCGATATCATGCACCGGAAAAACAGGCTTTTTCATTCGTGAGCTGTTCCAAACACAGCAACAAACGCTTATTAAACCTGTTATTCGCGCAATTTATCCAACAGAGGTACTTGTCCTTATCCAAATCTATGATTAGTATAACATTAATAACATGGTTATGTGAATAACATATTAAAAAACAATCAAAAATCACAAATTCAAGTGTTACTGTTTACACCCTGATTCAGTTACATACAGGTCAGATATTGTCAATAGCAGAAACAAGAGCTTCATTTGCAGGAGCTGGTAAGTTAAAGCTCAGGCAAGCCGAAACAATTTATCGTGCAGTATTGGAAACAACCTTAACAGCAACAAAAGGGGAAAGACAGCAGAATCCATTGTGCTGACGGCAGTTGCCTTTCCCCTCATTTTTTGATTTAACCGGGTAAAAATTACTATCTGACCTTTACAGAAACTTTTTTAAGTCCCAAACCTGATACAAGCTCATCAACTGTTGCGTATCCATTGGCATCTTCAACCGGTATTTCACGTATGGGATCCACAGTTCCGTCAACAAGTCTTTGATAAACCACTTCATAATCTGCCATCGTGAACGAATTGAAACGATCAAACGCGTCGGCGTCTTCATCTCCGATAACTGTTGTGGGAAGGCCTATACCATCATTTTTAGCATCGAAATATGTAGTTTTACCGGCATATTTATCCCAGGAATTTGTCTTGTAGATTGATTCCAGAACTTGCTGAACTGAAGCTCCAAGGCCTTTCATGGCGGAAGTAATAACCGTTTCACTGTCATATCTCTGGTCAACGTCAACGCCTATAACCTTTTTACCGGCTTCCTGGGCTGCGGCCATAACGCTCTTTCCGACGGAACCACCGCATGCAAAGATAACTTCAGTTCCTTCCTGGTACATGGTTTTGGCTGTTGCCTTGTTTGTGTCATTTTCCTCAAAGTTTCCAGTGTAATGGTATGTAACGGAAATTGCACCGTCTTCAAGACCCAATTCTTCTGCGGCATCCTCCGCGCCCTGCAGGTATCCGTATCCGAATGCCTGAACCGCGGGTACTGCCATTCCACCCATAAAACCAAGCTTTCTGTAGCCGTCCTTAACTGCCGCATAGCCTGCGAGGTATCCGGACTCTTCTTCTGCGTACATT
>JAAYGP010000203.1 GCA_012727625.1 Clostridiaceae bacterium | reverse complement strand
GCAATTCGGTCACTTACTCTTAATGTGATCATTGCTCATTTCAGACAATATTATATGCTACCAAGAATTAAAAAAAATCTCTTCCGAAAGAGATTAGGAAGAAACTGGGTTCATGAATTCGCCGTGATATTCAGATAACAAGTATTGACAAAACACCGCTTATGAGATAATATAATATTGCATATGAAATATTGAAAATATAACCATTTGTTTGGAGGTGAAAGCATGAAAAGCGTAGACAATTCTATTACAAAGGATGAATGCGAAGAGTTTGTGTCCCTTGAGAAAAAGCTGAACAAAGAGCAAAAAAGAGCTGTTTTATATGTTATGAAAGGGATTATTATTGGTGAACTGGCCAGAGAAAGCATTGAAAAAAACAAAGCATAAAAATTTTCATCTAACTAAGATTTTCAACCGGGTATTAATATTTACACTATTATTTTCATAATACTTCTCCAAACTACTTAATGCTGCTGATCTTATTACGAAAATTACTTAAAAAACACTAACAATTACAACAGCTTATATAAATATAGACTATCCCTGTATAGAAACAATAGATAAATTGGTAATTCATTTCAAATTACTGGAAAAGAGATGAAATGATGATGTTTGAACCTAAAATAAGTTTATTGAAAAGGGAGAAAATGCATTACATAAACGGCGTAGAATGTATGGAAAGAGATGAATTGTGCGACATAAATAAATTAAGCATTATACGCTATAAAAAAAGTAATGAAAAGAGCTTTAAAATAAAACAGGAGAATAATAGTAATTTATCTACAAAAGCAAAGTTAATAAAAAAAATAGAGTTTGAGGTTTGCGATGATAAGCTGTCAAAGAATGAGAGGTATATATGCTTATCCATGTATGAATGTACTTCATGCCATTGGAGATTTTACGCAGACATTGTACGGTTCGGGTTTGGATATAATTCAGAGTACAAGGACAAGCCCGATTTTTGTCCCGGTTGCGGAAGAAAAATAGATGACTGATATTAAGTTACGCCGGCTGAAAAGCTGGCGCTTTTCTTAATACATGATATAATAAGATTATCCCGAAGTCGCAAAGTGAGGGATTTATGATGAAAAGCAATTCTTTTGTAAAATTAAAAAAACAAATACGCTTATTACCTTTGCTTTTAATGATTGCTTTATTGTTTAGCGGCTGTAATGTTCTTGAGCTGTTTTCAAAGGCCAGGTTAAAGCCGTCAAGGTTCAGGCAAATCACTATTGCGGATAAAAATGACAGAGTGTCCGTCTTTACGGATGCTGAGAAGATTGAATATTACATTGAAGCTTTTAATTCAGCGGATCAAACAGAAAATGATATTACTCACAATGAGCTTTCTGAATACCGGGTTGTCCTGGAGGGTAAAAAGCCAAAGCATTCCAAAGAATTTAGGATGTATCTTGACAATAAGCTTGAAAACAAGAGCCTTTTCATAATAATAGAAAACAAAACAATGCGGATTGGTGAAGAATATTTTAACAGTTTGCTGGCTGAGACGGTATTCGAGCTGGTCTATGCGCATCGGACCCCGCCCTTGATTACTTTAAAAAACAATTCAGGTGAATATAAGCCTGAACCCACCGGCTATCAATGGAAGTTCATAAAGACTGACAATAATTTTTATGATTCGATCCTTGAACAACCGGGAAGCAAGGAAGCCATTATCATAACCGTAAATGACTCCTCTCTTCCTGAAATCATGTCAGACTTTGAAGCTGACAGTGTTAAATGGAGTATTTCTCAGGACGATAAGGTGATTTTTGAATCGGATGGTATGCAAAATGATTCCTTTTCTCTCAGTGATGGAGAATATCAATGCACTCTTGAGCTTAATTGGCATGAAAATAAGAATCGTGGATTTCATGGTAAAGCACAGTATGATTTCACCATACAGGTTGATAATCCTCCCGAGATACGGATTTCATCCATGCAAACCTATCCGGGAGAGCTTCTGGTAATTACCGCGAACCATGTTAATCCGGACGAAAATGTAACCATCAAAACAGATATAGATTTTACCCCCAATGTTTTTGCCAGAGGTACTGAAAGAGTGGCCTTGCTTCCGGTAAGCTATTTTCACAAAGCGAACCAAAAGTATTCAGTTCATGTTACCGCAGGAGATATTTCTGAAGCTTTTGAGGTTGAGGTTTTGGATAAGGAATTTACCACACAGTACCTGGTAATTGATACAAAGGTAGCAGCTGCCACAAGAAATGACGAAAGCGCCCGTGAGGTTACCGAAAAGATAGATCCGTTAAGACCGGTTTATGATGCGGAGCAATATTGGGAGGGTGCCTTTATTCAGCCGGTTGAGGGCGGAAGAGTGAGGGCATATGACTTTGGAAAACGAAGATATGTAAACAATGCCCCCACTTCATACAGACATAACGGCCTTGATATAGGGCAGGATGAGGGAACGCCTGTCAAGGCTGTGAATCACGGACGGGTTCTTATAGCCGACTATTTGATTGGCACCGGGTATACTGTGATTATTGAACATGGTTATGGCCTGAAATCATGGTATTACCATATGTCATCACTGAATGTTAAAACCGGGGACTTGGTTAAAAAAGGCGACATCATTGGATTGGTCGGGTCTACAGGCTTTTCTACAGGGCCTCACTTGCACCTTGCAATATCGGTAAATCATATATATGTAAACCCAATGCCGTTTTTTGAACAGGGAGTACCATTGCCGGGATTGCAAGCACAATAGAGAAAAAAATAAGGCAGCCTGTAAGATAATTTTAAGCTTACAGGCTGCCTTTTCAGATTTTAACGGAAAAGAAATTCAAGCTCTTTTAATATACGCAATTTTTAGCTTCATCCGCCATAGCCTTTATCAATTTTAAATCAGCGTCAAAGAAGTGGTCGGAGGGGCTCAGGATATATCCTCCGTTTCCTCCTGCTTCCTCAAAGCAACGGCGAACCTCTGCCCTGGTTTCTTCGGGATCGCAATTCTGGAAAAAATGAAGCTGATCAAAGCCGCCAATCATGCAAACCTTATCGCCTATCCGTCTTTTTGCTTCTTTCAATGACGCATCCCCGCCCATACCCGAGGGGGTAAAGGTTTCCATTGCATCGGGGTTCATCGCCGCGATGTCTTCAAGTATGGCCATCATGCCACCGCAGGTATGATATACAATTTTTTGTCCGGCTTCATGAGCGGCTGTTATAAGAACACTGTCGTATGGAGCTACAAATTCGTTGAAAATAGCAGGTGAAATTACTGTGGATGAGGCATCTCCGCCGCCCAGCTCAAGAATATCATACCTTGCACCTTTTAATGATTTTACGTAATTCAGCTTTTTGTCCCTTAGAATTCCAAGAAACTCATGAACCCATTCAGGATCATCGTAGGTTTCATAAATAAGCTTTTCAATGCCGAAGAGGCAGGCTGCATCCTGCCAGCAGCCAGGCTGACCGAAAATGTCCAGTATACATATATGTCCTCTTATTAAAGCATTATCTCCATATTTTTCAGCGGTTTCATTAACACTTTCCACATCACATAGCGGTGTGTTTGCGTATTCTGCAATAAGCTCGATATCCTTTTTTTCCTTGATAAGATGCTCCAATACCCAGATTGTATAGTCATTTGCCTGCAGCACTGTGGATAGTGCTCCTTTTGGGGTGTGAATAGTAAAGCGTGTGGTTTTGTATTTCGGATCGCTTAATTCCTGTTCTGTTATACGCCAGTTCTCTGAAGATATTTTTCTTAATCCGAATATATCTGTTTCTTTCCCTGGCTCGATTCCAAACTGACCCTTTTTCTTGTCCGGTTTATAAGGATTGGTCCAAACAACCGGGTCCAGGCCCATCTCGGCAAAAAATCCGTCATTATTGATGCCTTTCATGTATTTGTCTAAAAAATAAGGCATTACATGATGAGTTGTTACGGGAAGACGATCCGGTATTTGTCTGTTTATGGCCGACAATAGCCTTTGCTTCGGTGTCATTCTGAACCTCCCTGATGCTTATTGAATCCTGATTTGTAATTTAATTTTATGTTAATGGGTCTTATAAGACAATTCACAATATTGTTATCTTTCAGTAAAAATTTGTCGCTGTCAAGGGGACTGTTCTTTTGACACACTTATTTGTTCAACCTCACACATTAACCTATATTATTCCTTCATTTATGTTTAGCGCTGTTCCAACTGGTATTATAACAGGAAAAAAAAGCGAGAGTGAAATTATAGCGTTATTTGTATTTCCATTTATCTTATGCTTAATATTTAGGATTTTACAAAGCTTAGGCATCAAGAAATACAGAGGAGATAGTTTTTAACATACCCTGTCAAAAGAACCGTCCCCTTGACACATTGAAAACAAAAAACCCTTCTGTTATAATAAAATATGTATTTAAACGCATTTCAACAAAAAATATGTTGCCAAGTCAAATGTTTTAGCTATTGCTAAAATGGGAAAACAGAATATGAATAAAATCTTATAATTGGTGCATGTGGCCACCATTATTGTTGTGTGCGGAATTTGGCGTTTTTATAAAAAGCAGAAAATGCGCGGGGATATTATATAATGCCCCCACTTGTCAAGACAATTTTTTAGCTTTTCTAAGTTAGGTTCTCCTTTCTTTAATTTTGTATAATTTTTACATTTATACACTCTGTTGGAGGATGTCAAGGACGAGCGTAAGCGAGT
>JAAYGP010000202.1 GCA_012727625.1 Clostridiaceae bacterium | reverse complement strand
TTTTGTCTGTCTTAATTTCTGGTATCATTATATATTTTTTGCTTTACTTTCCTGCATTGGTGATTTTAAATGCACAGAAAAGCCACAGCCAGTATTCCGACTGCAATTGTTGCAATCATTCTCTTTGTTATTTTCTCTTTAAAAATAACAACCGAGCCAATTGTAACAACAATAACACCTCCAATACTGAATACAGGTACTATCAATGATGATGGAAAAACACCCAGAAGCTTTATATATAAATAAGAACCGGAATAACTTAAAATCCCCCCGATAAAACCATATAATACTGTTAAAGCTTTTATCGGATATTTTTTAACAATAATAATGGTTAAACATGCGATAAACCCAATAAAATATGATATTCCAAGGAACAGATTAACAAATGATCCCAGGTTGAGGACGGAGAGATATTTCTGAAATATAACGACCATTCCATTTAACACCATGCAGAGCATTGCGAATGTAAACCACTTTTTCATACGGATTTCTCTCTCATTTCATTGTTCAGAAGAAATATGAACACAATAAACATAATTATCCCTGCTACTTTTGTTATGCTTAACTTTTCATTGAAAAAAATCATTGAATAGGCAATCGGAATCAGGGTTGACATATTGGATATTATATATACCAGGGCCAACTTCCCTCCTGTATGCAAAGACGCCAGATGAGAAAGGAAACTGCCGACACTGGCAATACCCGCAGCAATGGACAATGTTATTAATATTGATGGTGTTTCAAAAAGACTTCCAACTGGTATGGTTTTAAAAATACACAATAAAAATCCGGCAAAATATAGTGATGCCGTTAGCGCAAATATATTGCAGTTGTCTGACTGCGACTTTTTTACAATAAATGAGAACCCACTGAAGCAAAGAATTCCTGCTGATATATATATAATTTCCATTGTGCCAACCCCATGAAGCAAACATCAGTATCGTGTCTGCTATAAATTGTCATTGATGTTTACACCAGGTAATCTATTGAGTCATTTATATGTAGTGTCATAAGTTGTTTAGCGAGTTCTTTTTCTTTATTTTCAATTGCCTCAATCATCAACTTATGCCTTCTTATGGAGCGCTCCATTGAATGAGGCACTTTCATATCTCTTCTCAGCTGTTCCCTCAGCATATCCTGCAAAGTGCTGAGCATTTCAAACAGAACCCGGTTTTCACTTGCTTTTGCAAGCAGTAAATGAAATTGAATATCCAACTCATTATATTCTTCAAAATCATTTTTCGCGAGAGCCTTTTCCATTTTCGCATATAATTCTTTCATTTGATTCAGTTTTTCTTCATTAACTCTGTCTATGCACAGAGAAATGGATTGAACTTCGAGAGGAAGCCTGGCTTCGCATATCTCCTGTATGTCTATATTACTCATGACAAGCACGGGCAAAAGAGGTTTCATAAAGGATTCAGGCGTAATTTCATTAACAAAGGAGCCAATACCATGTTTAATTGTTATAAGACCCATCGAATCGAGTTTTTTCATGGCTTCCCTGACTGTAAACCTGCTTACTTCATATTTTTTTGCCAAATCATACTCACCGGCTATTTTATCGCCCGGTTTCAGATCACCGCTTATAATATCCTTTTTTAGATCCTCAACAATCATATCGCAAAGATTTCTATATCTCATTTTCACTCCTGCAAAACACTTTTTGTATTTAATGTTATTTATCCTAATATCTGCAAACGAGATTGTTAAATGTCCTATGTCATTATTATACGTTTTTTATGCAATTGTGGCAAGCTAATTTTGTTCTCCGTTTGTGTCAAGTAAACGTGGGCAAATTATTTTCTATTCCTTTTTACTGTAGTTTAAAGCTTAATTAATTTTCCTAATGTATAGCCAAAAAGGTAAAAATGCTACGCATTTTTGTATATAAAAAACCTTTACG
>JAAYGP010000201.1 GCA_012727625.1 Clostridiaceae bacterium | reverse complement strand
TTGCTGCATTGCCTATTCGGCATCAAGAAAACTGCCTGACGGAACCAAAAGAAATTCTACCCGGATTATAGACAGAAAAGGCAATGTGGCGGGAATATACAACAAAAATCACCTGACTATCGGTGACAATGAAAACAACGGAACTCTGTACGGCGCGGAAGCAAAGGTGATACCCTGTGATTTTGGAACCGTGGCATGTGTGATATGCTTTGACCTTAATTTTGATGAGCTTCGCTTAAAATATGCAAGGCAAAAACCTGATATTATCGCTTTTTCGTCCTTTTACCACGGCGGTTTAATGCAAAATTACTGGGCATATTCATGCCGTTCCTATTTTATCGGATGTGTACTTGAAGATGAAAACACAATTATTTCTCCCGTGGGTGAAATAATTGCAAGAAGCACTAATTATTTTGAACATGTAACCCATACTATAAACCTGGACTACGGCATATTCCATCTGGATTACAACAGGCCAAAGCTTGAAAGCATGAAGAAAAAATATGGATCTGAAGTTAAAATATCTGATCCCGGTCATTTGGGCTCGGTTCTTGTTACCAGTGAAACCGATGAGTTCACTGTAAATGATCTTATTCAGGAATTTGAACTTGAAACATTGGATTCGTATTTCGAAAGGTGCAGAAAGCACAGAAGCCTGCCCGGTAAAATGGAACAAATATAACGTTTATAACTGTTCACAATATCTGACCTGAACAGTAACTGAATCAGGGTGTGAACAGTAACACTGGATAATTTCTTTTGAAACAGAGCCTGAAAAAAAACTTGCATTTATTACAGGGTCTGTGTTAGAATATTACATGTTGCTGTTTCGTGAAAGTTTAAAAAAACGGTTAAGCCTGATAGTACAAGTATACGGATGGCTTAACGTGGATTATAAGCTGCTTATTCCAAGGAGGTGTGTGGCAGTGGCAAAATGTGAAATATGTAACAGGGGTAAGAAATTCGGTATTCAAATCAGCCATTCGCACAGAAGAACCAACAGAGCATGGAAGACCAATGTTAAAAAGGTTAATATGACTGTTGATGGTGTATCGAAAAGAATGTTCGTCTGCACAAGCTGCATGCGTTCCAGTAAAAAATCAGTATAACCTTGCAAAACATTACCCCCGGGCATGTTCCGGGGGTTTTTGCTTGGGCGATAATCAGAATACTACATGCAAGATGCTTTAGGGAAAAATTCGGGATTAATGGATGTTAAAAAATCTTTTCAGCAGGCCACCTAAAAAACGAGGCAACTTCAGAACTATAATTTTCATCAAGGGCACCCCCAGGTTATATTTAGATAATACCAATATATTCGTTTGTTTAAGGAAGTGTGAAACCATGGTGTCTATTTATTCGTTCATTTTTCTATGTAATTATTGTTTTCAGCCTTGGGACAATCATGTTTGACAATAAACCTGTTGCTGTTCCGGTAACAATTCCAGATACAATAAGATACGGGAAAAAAGAGAAAACGGCAGATGTGCCCAATACAATTGAAGCTGCCATAAGCTGCCCTGCATTATGAAATATCCCGCCTGCAACGCTTGCTCCTACAATACTGAATCCTTTATTTCTGAGTGTCCAGATTAATATCATGGCAGATA
This sequence comes from Clostridiaceae bacterium, assembly GCA_012727625.1. Taxonomy (GTDB): domain Bacteria; phylum Bacillota; class Clostridia; order DSM-8532; family DSM-8532; genus JAAYGP01. Next base: position 9,931 of record JAAYGP010000201.1, on the reverse strand, counting down.
CAGCCAGTATTCCTCCGAAAAGGCTAAAAATAGCACTGGATAATCCGCTGTATAAAAAAGACGTCATTAAAACTCTTAATACCATTATTAAAATTGCTGAACCCGGACCGAATAAATACAGCGCAACCAATGAAACCACATTGGATAATCCAAGCTTTATACCCGGAATTGCAACCGGCAAAGGGAACAGACTTTCAATATAATGTAAAATTATTGCAATCGCCATCATCATTGACAGTAGTACCATCTGTTTTGTCTTTTGATGCTCCATTATTCAGAAACCCCGTCTATAATATCCTCTTCCGCGCCTTTGATCTCAACAACAACCCTGTTTGGAAGACATACTATTGATTGTCCGTCTTTGTGTGCGGCTCTTGTATTAACACATATTTTATCCTGACAATTGGCTTCAATCATATCCGCTTTTCCGTCCTTTATGCTGATTATATTAATCCTGCCGTCTTCATCCTCAATTCTTACAATCTCATCCTCAAAAAGCGACAATGTCCTATACAGGTTTCCGTCTTTATAAATAACAACCATGCTGTTTTTTGGTTCTGTCCGTGTTTTATTAAACATAAACCATGCGGCGGCTGCCATTATCAAACCTATTAATATAACCAGGATATCATTCTTTTTCATAAGTATGTCCTTTGATATTAAGTATTATCTCCACAGATAATATATCATACCTGAGCCTTAGGCTTCAATTAATATTGGCAACCTGAGAAGTAACTGAGTCTGGTTGTGAAGTGAACAGTAACCGAACAGCAAAGGCTATTGCACAATATCTCTGAGCAACATTGCTTTTTTAAGAAAAATAGTATAGACTTTTTTTAGCAGTTTTACGGAAAGGGCTGAGTTCACTGATTAATTACGAAATTAATCCGCTGTTGAGTAAAGAAGTCACGACAGTTAAGATGGTGGGCAAAGTTAAGGCGCAGAAGCTTGCCAGGTTAGGCATTGAAACAATAGGGGATCTTGTCACATACTTTCCGCGGGACTATGAAGACAGGAGTTCTGAGAAAAAAGTGGCAGAACTCATGGATGGTGATGAGTGTTCCGTATTTCTTACTGTTCTTTCCGATGTAACAGCGAACCGTCCGAGACCAAAACTGAGCATATATAAAACCATCGCAGGGGATGACAGCGGCATAATTAATCTCGTATGGTTCAATCAAACCTATATTAAGGGTCGCATTATAAAAGGAAACAGGTATATATTCTACGGAAAAGTGAAGAAGCGCGGCAGCTACATAGAGATAACAAATCCGATTTTTGAGGACGAAAATGCCGTAAGAAAAAAAACAACCGGGATTCAGCCCATATATTCGCTAACTGAAGGAATTTCTCAGAATTGGCTCAGGATGGTGCAAAGAAACGCGCTTGACCTGGTTATAGGGAAAATTACGGAAATAATGCCCGATGAATTAAGAAGCAAATATTCACTTACTGAAGTCAATTATTCCCTGGAGAAAATTCACTTTCCCTCAGATTTCAGCGAAAAGGACAAAGCGAGAAAACGCCTTGTGTTTGAAGAATTACTTATGCTTCAGCTGGGTCTTCTGCATTTGAAAAAAAGCCAGGCAGGCGTATCAGGAATCAAGTTTGAAAAAAAACAGGAAATTGCCCGGTTTATAAATGATCTCCCTTTCCGGCTGACTAATGCACAGTACAAAGTTTATAACGAAATAGAAAAGGACATGACAAGCGAAAAGCAAATGAACAGGCTTGTTCAGGGCGATGTTGGTTCCGGGAAAACAATTGTGGCTGTAATTGCCATTTTACTTGCGGTGCTGAACGGTTTCCAGGCGGTTTTCATGGTTCCCACCGAAATTCTCGCGGAACAGCATTTCAGGAGCATTGAACCCATGCTTAATAAATATGGCATTAAGACTGCTCTGTTAACAGGAAGTGCTACAAAGAAAGAGAAGGAACTCATTAAAGATGGTATACGAAACAGGGAACTTGATGTGATTGTCGGCACCCATGCTCTTTTGGAGGGAGATGTTGTTTTTCACAGTCTAGGCCTTGTGGTAACCGATGCACAACATCGTTTTGGTGTCAAGCAAAGGGCAGAGTTGTCATCCAAATCCAATCCGGATATTTTGGTTATGACCGCAACTCCAATTCCACGAACACTTGCTCTTATTTTATACGGGGACTTGGATATATCAGTGATAGACGAATTGCCGCCAAACAGAAAACCTGTTGAAACCTATGCCGTGGGGGAAAATATGCGTCAGAGAATTTACCGGTTTATAAGAAAAAAAGTTCAGGAAGGACGGCAGGCATACATTATATGTCCTTTAGTGGAGGAGTCGGAAGAAATAGAAGCAGAGGCTGCGATGACACTTGCCCGGAAACTGGAGAAAGAGGACCTTAATGGATTATCCATCGGACTTATACATGGGAAAATGAAATACAACGAAAAAGAAAGCATAATGCGGGAGTTTTCAAACGGAAAAATCCAGGTTCTTGTGTCAACTACTGTTGTTGAGGTTGGTGTGAATGTTCCCAACGCCTGTGTAATGGTTGTTGAAAATGCGGAACGCTTTGGGCTGGCCCAGCTTCACCAGCTGCGCGGGAGAGTCGGGCGAGGAGAGCACCAATCGTACTGCATTCTTATATGTAAAAGCCGGAATGAAATAGCCGGAAAGCGGATGGAAATCATGACAAAATATACTGACGGGTTTAAAATATCAGAAAAGGATATGGAATTAAGAGGGCCGGGTGATATTTTTGGCGTGCGGCAGCATGGTCTTCCCGAATTTAAAATTGCCAACCTCTATGAAGACATGGAACTGCTCAAGGAAGCGCAAAAAGCAGCATTGGACATAGCAAAGCATCAAAAGCTGGAGGGCCGGGAAGACTATAAAAAACTGTACAGGCACTTATCTGAAGTGTTCAGGGGGAAAATGCAGGAAGTGGCTCTGAATTAAAAGGAGGGATTCATATTATACGGGTCATAGCTGGTCTGGCCAAAGGCATAAGATTAAAAACTCCGAAAGGTATGAATACAAGACCTACAGCCGACAGGGTAAAAGAGTCATTGTTTAATATATTAAGTCCATACATTCCGGGCTGTGATGTTCTGGATCTGTTTTCAGGAACAGGGGCGCTGGCCATTGAAGCACTGAGCCGGGGCGCAAATTCAGCCGTAATTGTGGAAGCGGACAAAAAAATTTGCGCGATAATAAAAGAAAACCTGGTGCAGACACGTCTTGTGGAAAAAGCGCAAGTTTACTGCAGAAAAGTATCTGTAGCGTTGAAAGAGTTGGGTAAGAAAGAGAAGAGTTTTGACATTGTTTTCATAGATCCTCCCTATTTAAAGAATTTTATTCAAGAAACACTGCAACTTTTGGTTGAAAATGATATAATAAGGAAAGAAGGAATTGTGGCGATGGAGCACCACAGAAATGAGTCAGTTCCCGACAGAATAGGGTGCCTTGAAAAAGTAAGAATTGAAGAGTATGGTGAAACATGTATATCATTTTTAAGTGTTTCGTAACGCTTCATTTTATTTTTGAAATTTACCGGATGCAAAGCCCTTTCCGGATCAGGCAAAGAAGCGTTGAATGCTGAATTATTCTGAATTGAATGACTCATCCGCAAAACAATAGACAGGAGAGGAGATGGAAAATTGCGGATTTTTGTATATCCGGGAACTTTTGATCCCGTTACAAACGGACATCTTGATATAATAAACAGAGCGGCGAAAATATGTGATAAGCTTATAGTGGCGGTTTTGGTTAACCGGAGTAAAGCTCCTGAATTTACACTGGAGGAGAGAGTTTCATTTCTTAAGGATACCCTGCGCAGCAGAACAAATATAGAAGTTGCCACTTTTTCCGGCTTGTTGGTCGATTTTATGAAAGAAAGAAAGGCTACCACCATTATCAAGGGATTGAGGGCTGTATCCGATTTTGAATATGAATTCCAAATGGCTCTTCTGAACAAAAATCTTGATTCTGAGATCGAAACACTGTTTATGATGACCAATATTAATTATTCATACCTTAGCTCAAGTGCTGTACGTGAACTGGCCAGCCATGGGGGAAATATAAAAGACCTGGTGCCTGATTGTATAATCGGTCGGATTTATGAAAAATACGGATGTAAAGGTTGCAGCACACAGAATATTTAGCCAGGGGGAAGAAAGAATGGAAATTCTATCTGTTTTGGAAGCATTGGAAGATTTGATCGAAAGGGCGCCATCCATGCCGTTTACGGGAAAATGTATGGTGAACCGGGATGAAATATTAGATATTATACAGGATATCCGTCTGAAACTGCCCGATGACTTAAAACAGGCCAAATGGGTTATTGAGGAGCGATCACATATACTTGCGGAGGCACAGCAGGAGGCCGACAATATTATTAAAGCTTCCGACAGCAAGATTGCCGCTATGGTGGATGAGCATGAAATCTGCCGCAAAGCCTATGAACAGGCAGAGGTTATTATTACCAACGCCAAAAAAAACGCAAGGGAAATTCGCCTTGGAACCAGGGAATATGCGGACAATATTTTAAACAAAGTCGAAGAAATCCTGGAGGATACCCTTGCTGTAATCAAGGCTAACCGAGACGAGTTGAAATAATATATGAAATTATTAATATCAGCAAAAGCGCGTATACAATCAATAATGCTCCTGAATAATTTATGCTGTATAAGGAAAGTCCGCTTTTCATGACCGGTATTGACTGATTTATCAAAATTAAACCGGTAAAAGCCGCAGCTAACACTCCATGCATTATTTTCCCGAAATAATAGCTTTTGAGTTTAAAATCAAATGGACACAGACCCGTAACCTGGGTATGAACTGAAAACCCTCCGAATCCGCAAAACATAGCCGCAAGCAAAACCTTAAGTGTTACGGGAACGTTTGCTGCATTGCTTAAAAGAAACAAGCCGTATGTTATTTCAAGGCTTCCTGCCAGAAATATTTTAACCATTTCAAAACTTTTACTTTCAGTTCCTGTTATCAAGCTTAAAAAATTGCTTATTAAAGTAAAAACACCGCCGGCTTCCAAAGCCTGAACCACCACAGCAAAGAAAAAAATGGTCCCGCATATCTGAAGCAGTGCCATTATTGAATTCATCACTGCATCCGTCAGGATATGTCCGTTGATTTCCGTATGCTTTCCTTCAGGCTCAACCAATATTTCATTGTATGGAAGCTCTTTTTTTCTTGAAATAATTCCTGCACCAATTCCTATGGTTATGCTGGCTGAAAGATGTGAAACCAGCAGGACAAGTCCGAGCCTTGGGCTTTGAAAATAGCCTGTGCCAACAGCTCCGACAATAAACAGGGGTCCGGAGTTGTTGCAAAACGCAAGAAGCCTTTCAGATTCCTTTTGTGTCAGTATTTTTTTTTCGTATAAATCAACAGTATATTTGGCTCCGGCAGGGTAACCGCTGAACCACCCTGCGATAAGAGGAAAGGCAGCACTTCCGGGCAGATTACACAGAGGTTTCATGATGGGTCTGAAAATGCGGCTGACAGTATGAATTACTCCTGTATTTGATATTAACCTTGACACTACGAAAAAAGGAAATAAAGACGGAATAATTATATTAAAACAAAGTTCCAAAGCCTTTTGCCCTGATTTCATCACGTTTTCAGGCTTTATGAGCAAAATAGCGAAAAAACACAGCAAAAGACCGGCAAACAGGCGGGAACGATTTTTTTTTATTCTTCCTGGCATGATATCCTCCGAATATATATGGAATGTCCAAAAAAAGATCCAATAATAATATATGAACAGGCATATAATATAATAACCAAGGCTCAATTATTGCGACTTAAGATTAGCTTTGATATAATGGATCTACTTAGGAGTTTGCGACTTTCCTGGCATGCTCCCGGCGGATTACATATAAAAATTCAGAAAGAATGAGAGGTGTAGTTATGTCTGATTCAAAAAATAAAATCAGGAAAAATCCGGAACAAACAGCTGCGAATACTGAAGCTGATGCTCCGATCATCGCCGAGAAGGAAGAAATGGGTGAAATTTGCATATCCAGTGAAGTTGTTTCCATAATCGCCAGCAACGCGGCAATGGAAGTGGAGGGTGTTGCCAGCTTTGGAGGAGGATTGGCAGGAAATCTTTCACAGGTTTTGGGACGCAAAAATCCCTTTAAGGGCGTTAAGGTGGATGTTACAGAAAACCGTAAAGTGAATATAGACCTACAAATAATAGTTGAATACGGGGTTCGTATTCCGGATGTGGCGTGGAAACTTCAGGAATGTGTGAAGAAGAGTGTTGAACAGATGACAGGTCTTCATGTTGAAGAGATTAACATCCACGTTCAGGGTGTGAATTTTGAAAAGGAAGCCAAAAAGACAGAACATGCGGATGTTGAAAAGGAAGAAAACCAGGAATAGCCGGGGAAGCTGATGTTTGGATATATCGCACCGGATAAGCCGGACTTAAAAATATGGGAATTCGAGGTGTTCCGGGGTTATTACTGCGGCGTTTGCAAAGCAATAGCCAAACAAGCCGGCCATATTGGCAGAATATGCCTTAGCTATGACGCGGCTTTTTTGGCTTTGCTTCTGGACTCTCTTAAAAGCGATCCCATAAAAGGAAAACTAAAAAGATGCTTTGTCCATCCGGTTCAAAAAAGATTTATGGTGGAAAAAAACTCCGCTGTTGAATTTGCATCAGACATTAATATCATTCTTTCGTACTATAACTTGAAAGATAAGTGGCAGGACGAAAAGAACCTGACGGGACCAATCGGGTTGGTCATATTGAGAAAAGGCTTTAAAAGGATCAAAAGAAAATACCCTGCGCTTATTAATGAAATTGAGAAAGAGTTATCTTTCCTTCAGAAACTGGAACAGAAAAAAACGGGATTTATGGACAAGGCGAGTGAGCCCTTTGCCCGGCTCATGCAAAATGTATTCAGTTTTACGGAAAATGATGAAAAGCAGAAAAAAGCTTTGGGATGGATTGGTTATAATTTAGGAAAATGGATATATTTACTGGATGCTTTTGATGATCTTGAAGATAATATTAAGAGCGGGGCATATAATCCATTGCTGATTCAGTTTCAATATAAACATGAAGAAAGTATTCAGGATTTTAAGGACAGAATAAGAGAGAAAACAGACTTTAATCTTGTATTTACTTTAAGTGAAATGGAGAAGGCATTTTCCTTGCTTGATATAAAGAAGAATAAAAGTATTTTGGAGAACATAGTATATCGCGGGCTTTTGCTTAAGACTCGCAATGTATTGAAGATTGAAGATAGGAGCAGTCAAAATGAAAAACCCTTATGAAGTGTTGGGCCTTAAAGAGGGGGCAAGCATTGAAGAAATAAAGAAAGCATATCGCGAACTGGTGAAGAAATATCATCCTGACAGGTACAGGGATAATCCTCTTTCTGATCTTGCGGAAGAAAAGCTCCGTGAAATAAATGAAGCTTATGATATTCTCATAAAAAGCGCGGGAAACGGCAGGCAGCAATATTCATACCAACAGCAGCGTCAGCAGCAAAGGCACAACACTGGTGCCCGTACCGGGTATGCCAATGATAATTCGATGTTTTATCAGATAAAAATGATGATACAGAACGGTAATTATGTTCAGGCGCAACAACTGCTTGATTCCATGCAGGTTCGTGATTCAAGCTGGTACTATTTGCAGGGGCTTTTGTTTTTAAGACGAGGTTGGTATGACAGGGCTGGTGTTTTGCTCAGGCGCGCTGTTGAAATGGAGCCTGGCAACATGGAATACAGGGAGGCTTTAAACCGGCTTAACAATCAATATACCGGTTACCGCTACAATCCATATTTTTACAGACAAAGCTACCATCAAAGCCCGGATATGTGTCAGTTCTGTACAACTCTCTGGTGTGCCGACAGCTTGTGTGAGTGCTTTGGCGGCGATCTTATAGGCTGCTGCTGATTACCCGGCAAAAGCTTTTGACACGGCTTTGCCAGTCATAAAACAGTAAAAGCCAAAAAGACATGATAAATGTATAATAAAAAGTAAGCAGGTGTGCAATGGAAGCGGATAAACATTTAAATAACACCAGGAAAATAGCGATTGCAGGGATATTGACGTCTTTGGGAACAGTGGCGCTAATTCTTGAGAATATTGTTCCCACAGGCAAATTAGGTTTTTATGTGTTCGCAGGTTTTCTTCTGTCCGTTATTATTATGGAATGCGGTTTGACATATGGTTGGATAAGTTTTGGAGCAACATCACTTACAGCGTTTATCCTGGTACCTGAAAAAACCGCGGTTATTCCATTTGTTTTGTTTTTTGGAATATATTCAATTATAAAAAATTATATTGAAAGAATTAACAGGATTATAGTTGAATTGATACTGAAGTTCGGTTTTTTCAACCTTTCCCTGTATTTTATGTGGAGTATCGCAAGGCATTTTATTCCGGAAACTCTTTTCAGGAATTTTCCGGTCATTGTCTTAATAATACTGCTTCAGCTTGTGTTTTTCGTTTTTGATTGGATTTTCACATTATGGACCCGGTTTTACCTGGAAATATTAAGTCCCAGAATCAAAAGACAATAGTCAATTCTGCCGTTCCTTTCTTTTTAAGAATGTCTGTTTTATGGTCAGCCGGTGGTTATTGAGCCAGGCATGCAAAAGATGAAAACCATAAACTAACAATTAATCCATATTTCATTATGATAACAATTTTGTAATAATTTTTTAGCTTGTCTTACAGTTGTGTTATCGGACTTGAATATATTACCGAACTATGTAAACATATAATTGACATAATAAAATCTCACGGGGGGCAGACACAGTGCTGAAAAAGATAATTATTGCTTTTCTGATTTTTATTTTATTCTGCGGAGTGTTATCAGTTTCGGCCAATGCAAACAGTGAGTATATCCCTTATAATATTGAGTTATGGGTGGATAATCAAAAAGTTGAAACGGATACTGGTTATCTTGTACAAAACGGCCATATGCTGGTTCCGGCACAGGTAATTGAAATGACAGGGGTTTCGGTTGGTTGGGAACCTGATGAATGGAAAATCCGGATTACCAGGGATGAGCGGACGTTAACAATGTACATAGCCAATTACCAGTGCGCCAACGGTGCAAAAGTTGAAAGAATGCCTGCTCAGCCAACTTTGCTGCAGGATACGGTAATGATACCTCTACGGTATGTTACTGAAGCTTTTGGAGCAATGGTGTTTTGGAATGGCAGCGCCAATCAGGTAATTGTTTCAACAACGGGCGATATACAATTGCCCTGGTTGCAGGAACAGGAAAATCAAAGAGATGAGCAGCAGAATCCAGAAAGCCGGCAGCCTGATGAAAAGAATGAATACTTAAAAAACAAAATAGTAGTTCTGGATCCGGGGCACGGAGGGAAAGACCCGGGAGCAGTGGCAGGTAAAATCCAGGAAAAGGACTTAAACCTTCAAGTGTCGGAAATACTTAAGGAGCTGCTTGTTGATGCGGGAATAACAGTTTATATGACCCGTTCCGACGACAGATTTGTTGATCTTTATGGGAGGGCAGCCTTTGCAAACAGACTCAAGGCCAATCTTTTTGTAAGTATCCACCATAATGCGTCACCGGACACAGGGGCCCAGGGAGTAATGACCCTGTATTATCCTACATCAAAGGAAAAAAGCATGACAGGAAAGAAATTTGCGCAAATAGTGCAAAGAAACATGGTAGAGGATTTAAAAGCAAGGGATTGGGGAATTATACCCAGACCAAATCTGGTTGTAACCAGGGAAACTTCAATGCCTGCTGTAATAGCCGAACTTGGTTTTATGACCAGCAGCCAGGAATTGAAAAAACTTGTTACATATGAATTTCAAAAAAAAGCAGCCGAATCACTTTACAGAAGTATTATAGAAGCACTCCATCAGCAATAACGGGTTAACACCCGTTTTTTTTATGCGGATATTAAAAACAACAAAGATAAAAAGC
>JAAYGP010000200.1 GCA_012727625.1 Clostridiaceae bacterium | reverse complement strand
CATATTATGTTCTATAGCTGCATTGAAGCTTTTCAGTGGTGGACAAACGTCATAATTGATAATGAGACTGAAAATAAACTGTTTCACATTTGGAAGGAAATGATATATAATTAACTGGGAATAAACTCGTCATTAATGATTGACAGCGATATTAATGCCTGTCTGTGTTTTGCCCGGACAATAAGCAAAGGGAGAGGTTTTTATGACTATAAAGAACTATATGGAGGAAATTGTATTCAGCAGTATCTATGAAGTATTGAAAGATATAAATATGTGCAAATGTGAAATATGTAAAAGTGATATAGCCGCAAAAGCATTGAATGATTTGCCGCCCCAGTATGTTGCAACAAAAAAGGGAGAAGTGTATTCCAAAATAAACAATCTGAAAATGCAATTTGAAGTGGATGTTATTGCAGCAATAACAAAAGCGGCTGTTCTGGTAAAAAGAAATCCACGACATGACATGTAAACCTGAAAGAATCCGGAAATAAAAGACCCTCCGCTTTGAAAAGCGGGGGGTCTTTCACTTCATTAAGGTTATTGGATATAAAACTTTCTGATTGTTACTGATCACTAATTCATTAAAAAATAGTGTGACAGCATGAATTATTATCATTTCGTTAGGGTTACCGGATCCGCAGAAAAACCAAAGTTTCAAATCAGGCTGCTTTCCCGGCAGCGAAAGTAACCCATGTTATGTTTTAAGCATATACTGTCTATGTATCCATAACTGGGGGAGATTTGATTGACACCTGCCGTAACGGTTGAAAACATTTCAAAAAGATATCACACTGCGGATGGAGAAATACCGGCACTTGACAATGTGTCTTTTACGGTATCAAAAGGTGATTTCATAGGGATTGTCGGCCCCAGCGGGTGTGGAAAATCAACCCTGCTTTCTATTATAGCAGGATTACTTGAACCCTCTGACGGAAGAATTTACATTTTCGGAGAGCCTCTTTCCGGAGTCTGTCCAAGGATAGGTTATATGCTTCAGAGGGACAGCTTATTTGAATGGCGGACAATTTACAAAAATGTCCTTTTGGGTCTTGAGATTCAAAACAGGCTCACTCCGGAGGAGATGGACTACGTGGAGGAATTGCTTAAGAAGTATGGTTTGTATTTATTTAAAGATCACTATCCGTCCCAGCTGTCCGGTGGAATGCGCCAAAGAGCGGCATTAATCCGAACTCTGGCTGTAAAGCCCGATATACTGCTTCTGGACGAAGCCTTTTCAGCATTGGATTATCAAACCAGGCTTGCTGTTAATGATGATATTTACAAAATAATTAAAAGCGAAAATAAAACCGCGATAATGGTCACTCATGATATTTCAGAAGCCATAAGCATGTCAGAACGTCTTTATGTACTTACAAAACGTCCCGGCAAAATAAAGCTGTGCCAGGACATACATTTCGGAATCAGGAACAGAACACCGTTAACATCACGGGAAGCTCCCGAATTCCGGGAATATTTCAATAAAGTCTGGAGGGAGTTGGATGTGCATGTCTGATGAAAAAATCTCTGCTGAACAGATCCAGTATCTTAAAAAGATAGAGAAGCAGAAACGAATGGTTCTGTTTTTAAGAATTTTGGTGCTTGTTGTATTTATAGCTGTCTGGGAGGCAGCAACACTGGCACAGTGGATTGACCCGTTCATATTCAGCAGCCCTTCAAGGATTGTAAACACATTAATAAGATTGTACAAAGACGGATCCGCCTGGATGCATGTGTGGACTACTTTATGGGAAACAGTCACAGGTTTTCTGCTGGGGACTGTATTGGGCATTTTGATAGCTGTTGCATTATGGGTTTCTGAAACTCTATCAAAGGTTTTGGAGCCTTATCTTGTTGTTGGAAACGCACTGCCCAAAATTGCACTGGGACCTGTTTTTATCGTTTGGCTCGGTGCAGGCTCAATTTCAATAATTGCAGTTGCAGTCAGTGTATCTGTTATAGTAACGGTTCTTGAAGTATACACAGGATTCACTGAGGCTGATCCGGAAAAAATAAGACTGGTTAAAAGCTTTGGCGCAACAAGGAGACAAATTTTAAAAAAAGTAATACTACCGTCATCATTTCCCGTTATGATGAATTCTTTAAAGGTTAATGTTGGACTTTCATGGGTTGGAGTCATAGTAGGGGAATTCCTTGTATCAAAAGCAGGCCTTGGATATCTGATTGTGTATGGGGGCCAGGTATTTCAATTGGATCTTGTTATGACCAGCGTTGTAATACTTTCAGTCCTGGCGGCACTGATGTATTTTGGTGTGCAGCTTCTTGGAAAAAGCATATCCTCGAGATATTAAGTGTAGGAATGAAATCAGGGATAATCAAAGCTTTGGATAACTTACGGGAAAAATATATTTTCAAAAAAATTATAACATAAAAGGAAAGCGTATTTTAAACCATTCATTGCATTAAACGGAAGAAACACAGAACTGTTTGACTCAAAGAAAAACAACAAAATTAACATTATGTTAACATAACCACAAGGTGGCTTATGTCACTGAATTAATACAGTATAAATTGTACAAGGAGGATTGTGTATGAGACCGATACGTTTGTTTTTACTGGCCCTTTTAATTATAATGCTGGTTTTGCCGGCTTGCGGAACAAAGGAACTTAAGGAGATTACATTATGCGAGGTTACACACTCTATTTTTTATGCTCCGCAGTATGTGGCAATAAACAAAGGCTTTTTTGAAGAGGAAGGTCTTAAAATTACATTGGTAAACGGTGCGGGCGCCGACAAAGTTATGACGGCGGTTTTATCGGGCCAGGCGGATATAGGTTTT
>JAAYGP010000199.1 GCA_012727625.1 Clostridiaceae bacterium | reverse complement strand
GTACTAACTAGAATACTGCGCCATCCAGATTTATTACGCAACATATTATAGCATATGCAATAAAAAACATCAAAATCCCGATTTGGCTAAAAAAATACGGAAAAAGCCGTATCGCACGTTTTATCAGTATTAATTAAAGATAATCCCGGTTATAATGCCTAATGCTGCTCCTGCTATCACTTCTATGGGAGTATGCCCAAGCAAAACTTTCAGTTCCTTATCCAGCTGAATATGTTCATTTGAGTTTACAAGCTTATTCAGAACCTCCGCCTGTTTACCTGCCGCACGTCTTAATCCTGCTGCGTCTGCCATGACAATAAAGGAAAAAATCAGAGAAACCGCAAAAATATCCGAATCAAAACCATTGTGTATACCCATAATTGTAGTGAGGGATACCGTAATCGCTGTATGGGAACTTGGCATCCCGCCTGAACTTATAAACTTCTTGAAGTCTATTTTTTTCTTTTTAATAAAATGAGTTATAAATTTGATACTCTGGGCAACAAACCAAGTAATAACAGGAACAATAAACGCTCGGTTTGCAAACATGTCCCATATAATCATAAATAATATCACCTCGGATTTTATACGGAAAACGCGGGAGCGTTCGCTCATCAATTAACATTAGTTACCATATCAAGGCAAAATAAATCAGTTGCTGCGGTTTGCAATATATAAAGCTGTCTCTCTTAAAAACCAGGCTTCGCTTCCAAAACACCCCAGGGCATCAATTGCTTTATTTGTTGTATCCCTCAGCATTTTGCCGGCTTTGTCAACACCATATATGGAAACATAGGTTGTTTTCATATTTTTAGCGTCACTTCCGACGGGTTTTCCCAATTCCTCAGCAGTGCTTACCACATCCAGGATATCATCCTTTATCTGGAACGCCACACCTATGTGCTCCGCGTATTCGGAAAGGGCATCCGTCACTTCTCCGGAAGCTCCAAGAAAAACTGCCGGCGCTAATATGCAGGCCTTTAATAATGCCCCGGTTTTTTTTCGATGCATTTGTTTTAATAATTCAGCCGGGACCTCGTTCCTCTCGGATTCCATATCAATAACCTGCCCACCAATCATTCCACACTTGCCTGCCGCTTCGGATATGATAACGGAAGCTTTTATCATTTGCTCCATTCCGGATTCTGAATTAAGGGAAGTTTTCAAAAGCAGTTCAAAAGCTTCGTTTAAAAGGGCATCGCCGGCCAGAATCGCCATCGCTTCACCATAAACCTTGTGGTTTGTTGCAATGCCCCTTCTGAAATCATCATTATCCATGGCAGGAAGATCATCATGAATCAATGAGTAGGTGTGTATCATTTCAATTGCCGCCGCAATCGGCATCACCTCATCAGCCGAACCAATAAGCACCTTTGCAGTGGCCAGGGACAAAACAGGTCTTATCCTCTTTCCCCCGGACATTATGCTGTAAGCCATTGAATTTATAAGATTTTTCTCCAGTACACTGCTTTTTAAAAGATCGTCAAAATAACTTTTTATATAATTGTTTACCAGTCCCTGCAGATTTTGAAATTCAGCTTTATAATCCATCACTGCGCCTCCTGCCCAAAATTCTCTTCCTTAAGCTCTCCATTCTCCTCAATAAGCTTTATGATTTTCTTTTCGGTTTCATCAAGTTTCCGGGCGCAATAATTAGACAGGGCAACCCCTTTTTGAAACAACTCCAGAGATTCCTCCAACGGAATGTCACCTTTTTCAAGCAGCTCAACTATTTTTTCCAACTGATTGACAGCATCTTCAAAGCTTTTAACCTCGTCCATAATAAAACCTCTCATATATATTTAATATATTTTTAAATTCCAATACATCCATTCCGCAATTGTGTTTCCGGGTTGCTGTCATGTTATTCCTGCCATTAATAAGCCAATGCGTGGTTATGTACCTGGCATAACATCCGTGACCGAACACATCAGGCTTCCGTCTGTTATTGTTATTTCAATCATATCATCCTTTTTAACGTCGGAAACAGATTTTATTATTTTTTTGCCGGAACTTCGGGCAATACTGTACCCCCGGGACAGCACGTTCAGGGGGTTTAAGGCGTCCATTTTGCCAAATGCGACAGAAAACCTGCTTGCTGCTGATTCAAGCTTTCTTTCCATGGCATTTTCAATCCGCTTATTTAATTGCTCCAGGTCAATACGCAGCTGATTGATTTTATCCAGCGGATGCCTGAGGGACGGACTTTTTGAAAGCTGAGCCAGAAATTGTTTTTCTCTTTGGATTTTCCCCGCCAAAGCCCGCTTTAAACGAATCCTTGCATCCATTATATGCCTCTTTAGCGCATCTTTTTCCGGAACCACCAATTCCGCGGCGGCTGATGGCGTTGGTGCCCTTAAATCGGCGACAAAATCCGATATTGAAAAATCAGTTTCATGGCCAACAGCGGAAATAACCGGTATTTCGGATTTGAAAATACTCCTTGCGAGAATTTCTTCATTAAAAGGCCACAGCTCTTCCAGCGAACCGCCGCCCCGTGCAAGAATAATTACATCTGCCGCCCTTGCCTTATTAATCATGTCCAAAGCTCTTGATATTTGTTTTCCTGCACCCTCACCCTGTACCATAACAGGAAATATCTTTAAAACAACATTCGGAAATCTTCGAAAAAGTACATTCATTATATCCCGAATCACAGCACCGGTTGGAGAAGTAATAACCCCAATTCTTGCGGGCAGAAACGGAATTCTTTTTTTATATTCTGCGCTGAAAAGGCCTTCTCTTTCAAGTTTCTGCTTTAATTGTTCAAACGCCAGATACAAATCTCCAAGACCATCCGGCTCCATATATTCAGGATAAAGCTGGTATGAACCACCCGCTTCATATATGGAAACATATCCCCGTATTATAACCTTAAGCCCATCCTCCGGTTTGAAACGTAATCTGCGGTTGTATGTTTTAAACATCACACATTTAATAACACTGTGCTCATCCTTTAACGTAAAATACATATGGCCCGAGGAATGCAGCTTAAAGTTGGAGATTTCACCTGTTACGCATACATTTGAAAGCAGGTTGTCATATGAAAACAATTGTTTTATATATTTGGTAAGCTGGCTGACAGTCAGTTTCTGCTGCATGTTTATTGCTCCTTGATTAGCCTGAGTTCAGCGACAATTTTTCCCAGGATTCCGTTAATAAAAGCTTTCGATTGATCGGCCCCATATTTCTTGGCAAGCTCAACAGCTTCGTTTATAGATACAGTAAATGGTATATCATCCCTGTAAATAAGCTCATATATTGCAAGGCGCATAATTGCCAGATCAACCTTTGGCATGCGCTCCAAAGACCACCCCTTTGCGTGGCTTTCAATAAGTTTGTCAATTTCTTTGAGCTTGCCCGTGGCACCACGAACTATATCAAAAAAATAATCTTTTTCCAAATCATCAAGATTCTCATTTTCCGAAAGAAAAAGCTCAATCTGCTCTTCAATATCATCATTCCTTAACTGGAACTGATATAAAAGCTTCATGGCATTCTCTCTTGATAATCTTCTGCCCAAGTTCAAACCACCCTGCCTTATTCCTTTGCCCGGTGCAATCAACACCTTTCTGAAATATATACATATTATACCCATCTGTTATTAAAGCTGCAAGCAAGACGGAAATTTTAATTAAACCATTCTTTAAAGCTCTGTTTAAGTCTTAAATCACAAAGCTGAACAAGGAAGACAAAAATTGATTCCTTTTGTTTCACAATACTGATACAAAGGAACAGTTAAACAGCAACTCTCTTTATATAAAGTAAAAACTGAATTTTTACGATATAACATAGAGATGAGCAATACAAATTGATATATTTTTTATTAACAGGATTTTTTTATTAAACATCGGTTCTTAATTATTGTATAAACGTGAACAGGAGTTTTGATTATGGATCTTGCAACCTTGTTAGGCTTTTTACTGGGCGTTTCCTTTATAGTATATGGCATGCTGGAAGGCGGAGGAAGCATGTCATCATTCTGGAGTATTAGTTCTATGGCAGTAACCATGGGCGGTGGTATTGCCTCAACAATTATAGGTTTTACCATGGAGGATTTGAAAAAGATCGGAAAACTCATACCGATAATTTTCAAAAAACAAGACAATTCCCCATTTCAGACAATTCAAATGCTTGTGGAAATGTCCCAGAAAGCAAGAAGAGAAGGACTGCTGGCTTTGGAATCAGGTCAGGAAAATATTAAGGAAAATTATCTTAGAAAAGCTCTTGAGCTTGTGGTTGACGGTGTTGAACCGGAAATTATTCGCGACTCAATGCAGCTTGAGCTTGATAATATGGGCGTAAGGCACGGAAAAGGAATTGCTTTCTTTAAAACTCTGGCAGCCGAATTCCCTGCGTGGGGGATGATTGGCACAATGCTCGGACTTATAAACCTGCTGAAATCTTTGGATGATCCGGCATCAATCGGTCCTGCCATGTCTCTTGCTCTTGTAACCACTTTCTACGGCAGCGTGTTGTCAAACTGGGTTTGTATTCCCATAGCTACAAAGCTGCAGCAAACCAGCGAGGAAGAAATACGCTTGAAGGAAATGATGATTGAGGGTGTTCTGTCAATACAATCCGGTGAGAATCCAAGAATAATGGAACACAGGCTTAAAACATTCCTGTCCCCTGATCAAAGGGAGGAGTATGAAAGGATGATTTCAGGAGAGGAGCCAAATGCAGAAAGGAACAGGGAACAGTAACTCTTTTGATATATATCCGTATATCGCTTAACATTGCGCATTTTTATGCATTAATGAACGCAAGTGGATTTTTTGATTAACAGGTTTCTTGGTGGTGTTTTTTATGTCAAAACAAAGAAAAAGGAATACGGACTCAGGCAACGTAGGATCATGGTTAACCACGTACGGTGATTTGATGACTAATCTTCTTTGCTTTTTTGTCCTTCTTTTTTCGATGGCAACGGTGGATACGCAAAAATATGAACAGCTGGTGAGATCCCTCAGAGCAAGCAGCATAGGCGGCTTTTCAGGCAGCGGAAGCTCATACAGGAATATTGTTGGGAAAAGCATCTTAACTGTCAATTTTGTCAACCCGGATGATACAGGGGAAAAAAGGGTGGATAATAAACGTTATATTGAAAAAACCGATGAAATTATAATTGATGATCGGGAAAAAATAATAATGGAAAAATTTCAGCAGGCCGAAACGCAGTTACGCAAGGAAATAGAAGCTTTAAATCTTACTGACGTTGTGGAAATTGTTGAAGAAAATGAGTTTTTACTTATAAGGCTGAGTGATGAAATTCTTTTTGAACCCGGTAGCGCGGAAATCCTGGAAAGCGGAAAGAACATTCTGAAAACCCTGGGAGAACCGCTTGTTGCATTGGATAATGAAATTCTTGTTCAGGGGCACACTGATACTGTTCCTATAAATACTCCTTTATTCCCGTCAAATTGGGAGCTGTCCACAAAAAGGGCCACAAACGTTGTCCTGTTTTTAATTGATTCACTCAAAATAGAGCCTTCCCGCCTTACAGCCACCGGGAACGGTGAATTCAAGCCAATCGCGGATAACAGTACAGTGGAGGGACGGCGCAGGAACAGAAGAATTGAGTTGACAATATTAAAGAAAAATTAATATACCCGGAAATCTTTACGCATATGTAAAATATGTAGCATCAGTAAGTTGCATTTTGCTCAAACAATCGGCTTGCTATTCCTCGCTTCTCTTTATACATCTCT
>JAAYGP010000198.1 GCA_012727625.1 Clostridiaceae bacterium | reverse complement strand
GTATTGGTGTAAACTCTGTTTTCAATCCCGGGGCAATAGAAATAGACGGAATTATTTATTTGGTGGCTCGAGTGGAGGGCTATGACAGAAAATCCTTTTTCGCTGTTGCAGAAAGTGAAACCGGTATCGACGGATTCCGCTTCTGGGATTATCCCGTTGTTATGCCCGAAACACAGGATCCCGATATAAATGTTTATGATATGAGACTGACCAGGCACGAGGATGGATTTATTTACGGATTATTCTGCACTGAAAGAAAGGATCCGAATGCACCCCGGGGCGATTTGTCAAGCGCTGTCGCACAGTGCGGAATCGCCAGAACCAAGGATTTGATAAAATGGGAAAGGCTGCCCGATCTTATAACACCGTCACCCCAGCAAAGAAATGTTGTCCTGCACCCGGAATTTGTACAGGGCAAATATGCCTTTTACACCCGTCCACAGGATGAGTTCATCAGCACCGGCACTGGCGGCGGCATAGGATGGGGGCTGTCCGAAAAAATTAATCCCGCCGTAATAGAAGAAGAGATTATCGTTGATGAGAGACAATATCATACAATTAAAGAAGTTAAAAACGGTCTGGGACCCCCGCCGGTTAAAACAGTGAAGGGATGGCTTCATATAGCCCATGGCGTGCGAAACACAGCCGCTGGTTTAAGGTATGTGTTATATGCTTTTCTGACCGATCTTAATGAGCCCTGGAGGATTACGCACAGTCCGGGCGGATATTTGATTGCGCCTGAGGGCGGCGAACGTATCGGCGATGTTGGAAATGTAGTTTTTTGTAATGGCGTTGTGGCAAGGGAATCCGGCGAGTTGTTCATATATTACGCATCTTCTGACACTCGCTGTCATGTTGCTGTAAGCACAATTGATAAAATGCTTGATTATGTTGTTAACACTCCCCCCGACCCTCTGCGCTCATTTGCCTGTGTAAAGCAGCGCATTTCACTTATTGAAAAGAATCTCAGGATTTTAAACAGCGCTGTTATAAATTAAGATGAACTTATATAATAAAGCAAATGCTCATTTGATCTGAGAGTTGACGATTAAGCCAGAGTCAGGTTTTCGGTTTTCAGGTTTTTTCAGCCATTAATGATTTTTTATTTAACCTGTATTCAGCCGGGGTTACTCCTATTAACTTCTTGAAAACCGGATAAAAATAATTGCTGCTTGAAAACCCGACTTTTTGCGCTACCTCATTTATTGGTCTCTGGGTTTTAACCAGAATATCCAGCGCTTTTTCAACTCTTACCTGGTTAATATAATCGCCTATGGATTTTGATGCGTGCATTTTGAAAAGCTTTCCAAGGTAGCCCGGGGACAGGCATAGCCTCTCAGCAATATAATTAAGGCAGAGGTTTTCGTTTGCATAATCATTGTTTATTATTTCAATTGCCTTGCTTACTAACTGGACATATTTTGTTGAACTTCTCTGCTTCAGTATGGAAAACACCCTGTCAAACATTTCATAAAAGGAGCTTTTCATCTCATCCAGCGTTTCACACCTGTTTATGATTGACATAAAATCATCAAATTTAAAGTTCACAGTACGAAAGCTATTGCTTTCAATATGCTCAAAAATGCCGCTTATAGATGAAACGAGCCTGAGCATAAGTGAATTTAAAACAGTGTATGAATAGCCTGACGCAGAGTTTAAAATATCATTGAACGCTTTCCTGGCACAATCAATTTTACCAAGCATAAGGGCATCAAGGAGCATTTTTTCTTTATCTGACGGGTATTGAAACCCCTCCGACTTATACATTTTTATTTCATCAAAGCATATTATGCTCATATGCCCGTAAAAAACCCTGTAGTTTGAAGCCTGCCTTACCTCCTGATACAAAAGGTTGAACTCCTTGAAGGTCTTGTTAAATGAGCTTATGGCAGCAGACAGGGATATGTCTATGTCTCTTTTCACAATCTCCTGCAAATTACCTGTTGTTTCCGCAAGCCGGCTGTAATTCATACCCTCGGTGTTGCAGCTGTTGTTCAGCATAACAACTATTTGATCATTTTTCATATCAACAACCTCAGTCATATATTTATCGCGGAAAACTTCAAGTGCCATTTTTGCAACAGCTTGTTTCAGCAGTACAATATCAAAACTTTTGCCTTTCATCCGAAGCTCATTATAGTTGTCAATCCTCAGCATTATCAAAACAAGCGTTTTATTAAGCGATAATTCAATCTTATATTTTTCAAACTCTTTTTTTAAGGCTTCCCCGAAAATTTGAATACCATTGTGAAGACAGTTAAAAAGAAAATCCTCCTTTAGCTTTTCCAAATCAGAAATATTGTCCTGTATCTCTTTCTTAAGCCTGTTTATAATTTCATCTATGGATTTTTTTGCTTTGCCGGTTATTACATATGAAATAAAAAACCCTATGAGAAGATACGCCAGCAATAAGCAACCGGTTATCAGGGCAATTCTTTCAAGATTGCTGTAAATAGCGGCAAACGGGATGGTACGGATGAAATACCAGTTTAACTTGTCGGAGTATGCATATGTGACAAAGGATTTAACCCCTGACACATTGCTTATGAAATATCCTGTTTTGTTTTCCGCTTTTAATATCCTGTCCACAAATTCACTGGAGTGTAAGCTCTCCATAAAACGGCCGTTATATAAGCTGCTGACAAGAATACCTTCTTCATTGACGATACACAGATCTCCCTCTATTTCCTGGCTCCATAATTCAAGAGAGTCCTTAAACCATTCTTCCGACACGTTTACCATTATTGCCCGGTTAAAAAATCCCGTATTCTTTTCAATCATTCCGTAATATACAAGTGTATATGCATTCAGGGTATTGTCGGGTATGTCGGGAGCGCCGAATATTTTTATTTTCCTGGGTATTGGGTACATGGTCCTGACATTTTGCGCATTATCTATAAAATCGATTGCGTCCTTGTCAAAAAATAAATTTTTGCTCTGCCTGGGAGTGCCGTTTATTGTTGTGTAAAAACTGTCGGTTTGCCTGCAATACACATATATTGAGATTATGTTTATAGTGCTTGCGGCAAAACTGTTCAGCCTGCTGCTTGATTTCAAGTATGACGCAGGGTCGATGGTCAGATCATTTACCAGGCTTGTTATCTCCGAATCGTTATATATCTGAAGACTAAGCTTCCGGATTGAATCAAAAAGAGAGTCCCCGCTTAAGCTCAATTGCCTGAGGCTGGCTATTGATGTACCTGTTATTCTTGAGATCTCAAGGTTTCTGTACATGAAAAAGAAAACCAGGGATATGGCCAATAATATTACTATCATTGACAAGGTAATATATTTCTTTAAAAAACCGAATACTCTGTCTTTATCCTGCTGTTTTCTGATGCTTCTCATCAAGACCGTCCTCACAATACACAAATATTCAATAATACCTGGGTTTTTATCAATTAAAAGTCACTACATTAATGCCGTATGTCCGGCGCTGCAAAAAATTAAAAATGTATTTCAGGTTTAATTCCCGGTAGAAATAAATATGTTTATGAAAAGTATACAAAACTGAATGTCTGTATTTATAATTTTAATGCAAATCACCCAATTTTTCAATCTTTGTGTCCTGAATACTGCTCTTATTG
>JAAYGP010000197.1 GCA_012727625.1 Clostridiaceae bacterium | reverse complement strand
TTCAGAAACAGGCCACATATGCAAACATATGTTCGTGTAAATGGCCAAAAAAATAACCCAAAAAGTTTTTATTCCTCCGTACTGTCAAAATACTTCATGTGATTTACATAAACACTTACACCACTGTTTTCTTTAGCTGCAGCACCGTAACATGTAAATGTATGTTCATCACCATAACGCACAACATTTATTCTGCGTTGGCCACCTTTTGTTTTGGTAGAAAGAACTTTCATTAAATATCCGCTATAGCATTATATTGTAAACCTGCAGCATCTTTTTTTAGAATGATCACCTTATTTACCACAGCACTTTTTGTATTTCTTTCCGCTTCCGCAGGGACACGGATCATTCCTGCCAATCTTCCTTCTCGTCTTTATATCAATCACATTTGTCTCGTCAAAGTTAAACGGCTTTTTAGGCAATGGTCTTAAGAATGGTTTTTCGAACATCTCGAAAATTTCATTAGGCGTATGTCCATTGTTCTCCCACAACCTCATGTTGTTGTGAAAATCCATGACAAGCCGCAAAACCTCATTCACATGGTCAATATCTCTAAATCCAATTCCCCTGTCATTGAAAACGTCCAGTATAGATTGCACATCAGATCCGGCATGACAGGTTCCCTGTATATCCACACACAATTCCTCTGCTTTATTGGCATCACCTTTACAGAAGTTATCCCTTACATAATTGAACAGCGTTTCAAACTGCCCTGTCTTTTCAAAATACCATTCATCTGTATATTTTAGCAGCTCTTCCTTATCAGGCACATAATATGGTTTGCCTGCCTTTTCTGCAAGCATTACATCGAACGCATCAAATTCAAGGATTGCTTCGTGGACAAAATAGCCCTTATACGGGTAAATGAACGCCTTCTCAAGTTCTTCGGGAGGATTTGCCATGTATGATTCAATAACATCAATCCCGACCTTGTCTTCATTCTGACTGTTATATATCTCTACTGCCTTTTCCTTGGAAACCATACCATACAGGTTGGTCATCGCAATAATATATTCTATCAACAAGTCCATTTAAAAGAATTTCCTCCTAACATTGCTTTTTGTTCCAGTCTTTCCAATGGCTGCAACGTGACCTTTGGCAAAATCTGCTGCATGAATATATCTCCTACACCTATCATCTTCTTTCGCTGATACTTTTGCACATTTGCACAATAGAAATCTTGGCTTCGTCCTCAGTTAACGATTATCTCAATTCCCTCTTTTAAAACTTCCCTGTTAAATCCTCATCCAGGTTTTCATCCGTATCATCCGTATCATTTATACCATCGCTTACAGTTGTTTCATCACTGCGAAGTTTTGGACAAGGTAGAAGCAGCGCATTAATAAGATCGGAAACATCCGAACACTCAAACAATTCATACCTTATAACCTGGTTTTCAACATCCACAAGACCCTCTCCAAGGATTCTGGCAAGCAGGGCATAGTCCCCATAACAATATTCCCCGATGAGAGGGATAATATCATCTTTAATTATTCTTTTGAATCTATCACTATCATTCACAGGCTTCCCCTTTTCAAGGAAATATGAATGTCCAATTTGCAGATTCCTGCCATCTTTCTCTATATGCTCGCAAATCCTGGAGTTTAAATCCCTAAGCCAACCCGAAAGGGGCAAGCCTTCAATAACAACGCCCTCCAGCAGCCTATAGTCCGTCAGCAGCTCTATAAACCCAAACCGTCTGCGAAGTGCCGGATCTAAAAGCATATTCGAGCGGTCAGCCGTATTCATTGTTCCGACAATATATACATTCTCAGGAATTTTGAAAGGTGAATTGGAAAGGGGAAGAATAACTTCTTTTCCGCGCTTATCGGCCTCCAGGAGCATGATAAGCTCACCAAATATGCCGGGTATGTCCCCACGGTTGATTTCATCAATAATCAGGTAATACTTATATCCGGGATTATTTGCTGCATCAGTGCACAGTCTTTTGAATATTCCGTACTTTAAACCAAATACTGTACAGCCTTTTATTACTTTTGGTTTTATTCCCTCTATAAAGT
>JAAYGP010000196.1 GCA_012727625.1 Clostridiaceae bacterium | reverse complement strand
GGCAGACGGCGGTTGTTCTTGGCATGATTTATAATTTTCTTCCCTTTATGGTATTGCCTATTTACACAGTACTTTCAAAAATTGACAAGAGCGTATTGGAAGCTGCAATGGATTTGGGAGCAAACAGGACAGTAACATTTATAAGGGTGATACTGCCCTTATCTGTTCCCGGAATTATCTCAGGAATCACAATGGTCTTCATGCCCGCAGTCAGTACCTTTGTCATATCAAGGCTGCTGGGTGGCGGAAAGGAACTGTTGGTGGGAAATCTGATCGAACAACAGTTTACTGTTCAGAGAGACTGGCATTTCGGTTCCGCTCTGTCAATTATATTAATGATAATGATTTTGATATCAATGGCCATAATGTCTAAAGTGGATAAAGATAAAGAACAGGAAGGAGTGACGATGTGGTAGGAAAAACAGTAAAAAGAATTTATATGGGCTTAATCTTTCTGTTTCTTTATGCACCTATACTTGTACTGATTATATACAGCTTTAATGAATCAAAATCCCGGGGCCACTGGGGCGGATTTACTTTAAAATGGTATGACGAACTTTTCCGGGATCCGGCCATTATTAAAGCGTTATATTACACTTTCCTGATTGCGCTGCTGTCATCTTTGATTTCAACCATTATAGGTACACTTGCAGCAATCGGGATACACAACCTTGGCACAATCAGTAAAAAAATAGTGTTAAACATTAACTACCTGCCTGTTTTGGTACCGGATATTGTAACGGGTGTTGCATTAATGACATTGTTCATTTCAATGAAAATGAATCTGGGGTTTTTAACAATGCTGATATCTCATGTCATGTTTAATATACCCTATGTCATACTTTCGGTTTTGCCAAAACTCAGGCAAATGAACAGGCATATTACAGAGGCAGCTTTGGATCTTGGAGCAAAACCTTTTTATGCCTTATACCGGGTTGTAATACCTGAAATTATGCCGGGAGTTGTAACAGGCGCAATAATTGCATTTACATTATCCATTGATGATTTTGTAATCAGCTTCTTTAACACCGGCTCAGGGGTTACAAACCTGTCCATAGTAATCTTTTCCAGGGCAAGGAGAGGAATAAAACCAACAATTAATGCCCTTAGCACCTTAATGCTTATAACAGTGGCAATATTGCTGCTGGTTATCAATAAAAGAACAAGCAAAGGAGATGAACTGATACCATGAAAAGAATTTTAGCCATAGCTCTTGCATGTCTTGTGATTATACCTGTTTTCGGTTTGTTGACAGGCTGCAACCAGAACAAAGTTGTGCTGAACATATTCAACTGGGGTGATTATATAAATAACGATCTGATTACCAAATTTGAGAAAGAAACCGGGATTAAAATAAATTATGAAATGTTTGACACAAATGAAACCATGCTGGCAAAGCTTGAAACGGGCGGAACGGATTATGATATTATTTTCCCGTCCGATTACATCGTGGAAGAACTGATAATCAGGGATATGCTCATGGAGCTGGATTTTAACAATATTCCAAATTTCAAATATGTTGACAACAGATTCAGAAATCTTGCCTATGACCCGCTAAACAAATATTCAGTTCCATATTTCTGGGGCACGCTGGGAATTTTGTATAATACAGATGTGGTTAAAGAGAAAGTTGACAGTACCAGTATTCTCTTTGATGAAAAGCATGCCGGTCAGATAATGATGCTTGACAGCATGCGTGATTCAATAGGAATTACACTGCAAATGCTTGGATATTCAACAAACTCAACCAATCCCGCGGAAATTAATGAGGCAAAGGAATTGCTGATAAAGCAAAAACCAATAATAAACGGATATTATGTTGATGAAGTAGTTGATATGATGATAAACGGTGATGTGGCAATCGCCCTGAACTGGTCGGGCGCGGCAATGGAAATATACTGGCAGGGAGTAGAAAATATTGAATATGTAATTCCCAGGGAAGGGACTAATATGTGGGTTGACTGCATGGTTATTCCAAAGACATGCCGCCATAAAAAAGAAGCCGAGATGTTTATTAATTTCATGCTTGATCCTGATAATGCATTTGTCAATAGTGAATATGTCGGCTATTCTTCACCTGTATACGAAGTAACTGCAAGAATGAAGGAGCAATATCCCGAAATATTGGAATTTGAAGCATATATGCCGTCCGACGAAGCATTGGAAAGATGTGAGTTCTTAATCAACGTTGGCGAAGCAAAAGCACTGTATAACCAGGCTTGGCTTGAAATCCAGGCCAACTGAGATTTGCTTAGTTTATTATATACATTCGGTGATGGCTTGGTTACCGGAGATTTTCATGTATTTTTCAGATTGTTTAAAGCTCTTGAACGTTTAATATTTTGCCTTTTAAGAAAAATCGCCGATAGCATCGGGATGGCTTTTTAAGACCAATTACAGCTTTTTATCACTTAATAACCGCTGAAAATGAAACCGGGATAAATTTTCATCCCGGTTTTTTGCATATAACTCTTAACCAATCCATCCGTTCCTGAGAAAGCACATATCCCTTTTTTAAAGCGTTTAACCATAGCTTCAGAAACTCTGACAAAAGTCAGTACAAGCAGAAAATACTCACCTTTTCACATAGCGTCTGCTGTAATGATACCATTAATTGATACATGCATAACGGATAACATAAATGGGATGTTCTTTATGTTTGATATGCCTTTTACAAACTTAGAGACATATTATTACTTAAGAAGTTATGCCTTTGTTATTATTATTGCCGCGGTGAGAGCCACACCGGCAGCAAAAGGTATTGTTAAACGGATTAACAAGAATAAAAAAGGCCGATTGATTACAGGCATCCTTGAGCCGGCAGCTCATGCTGCATTGCTTTTACTTGTTACCGGTTACCTGGTTGACGGTTCCTTTAAT
This sequence comes from Clostridiaceae bacterium, assembly GCA_012727625.1. GTDB lineage: Bacteria > Bacillota > Clostridia > DSM-8532 > DSM-8532 > JAAYGP01. Next base: position 827 of record JAAYGP010000196.1, on the reverse strand, counting down.
CCGTTTTTATATTTCCGTTTTTAGGTGTCCCACCTGGGAAAGATGTTTCAGTGAATTTTTATAAACAGAGGTCGTAACTCACATTAACTCATTGTAAAATTTTAGCATCTGTTTGTTTACACAAAATGTGAGAATTCCCGGTTGTAATAATAGTTTATTATTGTAATGGAAAAAAGGAGGATCGAAGTGAAAATAAAGTTGTAACTTTCTGCTTTATAACAATTATCTCAGGATTTTTGCTGGCAAATGTTATAGCGCCTGATAAAGAGTTTTCTTTCAGTGAAAGGCGGAGATTAACCAGAGCTCCTGAATTTTCCCTTAAGAATCTGTTGAACGGGGATCTGTTTGAGCAATTTGAAGAGTACACCCTTGATCAGTTCGTTTTGCGTGACTTTTTCCGGGGGATTAAGGCTATTGGAAAGTACTACTTGTTCAACCAAAAGGATAACAACATAATTTATGTCATAGATGGGAATATTGGCAAAATAGAGTATCCGCTGGATGAAAGGTCTGTTTTTAAACGGAAAATTCATGCCAAAGGCTGTAACTACAGCGGAAATTGCAAGAGGCTACACGACAACAACCTGTGAGCAGGCGACACTGATGGCAGTCAGGATATGAGAAATTTAAAGATAAATAGGAAATTTACCGCATGGAAAAAGGCACTTATAGGGATCACTCTGAAGTCTTGAAATCACAGACTTGAGAGTGATCTCTTTTTATATTTTTGTAAGGCAATATTTATAAGGTAATATTTTTAAAATATTTGGGATAAAGAAATGCGGTTAGAATAGTTTGTAAGAAAAACTGCAATAAAGTATAATATG
>JAAYGP010000195.1 GCA_012727625.1 Clostridiaceae bacterium | reverse complement strand
TGTTTCCCCAGGCAAAGGTTGGATATGCCCATGGACAGATGAGTGAGCGGCAGCTTGAGAAAATAATCCTTGCGTTTATAAACAGGGAATTTGATATACTGGTTTGCACTACCATAATCGAATCGGGAATTGATATGCCCAATGTCAACACAATTATAGTGGAGGACGCGGACAAACTTGGTCTTGCACAGCTCTACCAGCTTCGCGGCAGGGTCGGGCGCTCCAGCAGGCTTGCCTATGCTTATTTGACATACCGCAAGGATAAAGTTTTAAGTGAAGTGGCGGAAAAAAGGCTGAAAGCGATACGCGAATTCACAGAATTCGGATCGGGCTTTAAAATTGCAATGCGCGATTTACAGATCAGGGGAGCGGGGAATCTGTTGGGCCCGGAACAACACGGACACATGGAAGCTGTTGGCTATGACACCTATGTGAGGCTTTTGGAGGAAACCATAAAAGAATTGAAAGGCATTAAAGTGCGCGAACACAAGGAGATATTTGTAGAATTCATGCTGGATGCGTATCTGGATTCGACATACATCCAGGATGAACAGGCAAGGCTGGATATGTATAAAACAATTGCCGCAATAGAAACAGAGGAGGAAGCAATGGATGTGCGTGATGAACTGATTGACCGCTATGGCGATATACCTTCTGAAGCATCAAACCTTATCGAAATCGCATTAGTTAAAAGGCTGGCGGGGTTATGCGGTTTTAACATGGTAAGACAAAAAGGCGATGAGGTTATGCTGTTTTACTCAGACCAGTCACTTCTGCTTTTTCCATTGCTAAGCAAAATAATACAGGAGTACAAAGGGAGACTTTTGTTTTCCGCGGCCAAAACTCCTTACCTGTCATTGAAAACAAAGGGGACGGAGCCGAAAGAAATGTTTGATAATATTAAAAATCTATTACAGGACATTCATAAATTGCAGTCCGGGGAATAATTGATTATAATTAACTTGTATTTGTATGTATTCATGATGTTTAATTTCATCATGTACCTGTTTGCGTATGGTATTAAAGCCACATAAGGGTGGATCTTTTATGAAGAAAATTTTGGTGGTCCTTTTAATAGCTGTTATTGGTTTAGGTGTATGGTATCTGATCTATACATCAGGCAATTATGTAGCAAAAGTTGGAAACTCAAAGATTGAGAATCATGAATATATGTTTTTCCTGCTTGTTCAGAAAATAACCACTGAATCGGAAGCAGGCGCATTTGACGAGCAAGCGAAAAAAGAGTTATGGGAAAATCCGGAAGAAGGCGAAGATCCAATAGTGATCGTCATGAACCAGGCCCTTGAAAACGCAAAAGAGCTGGAAATACAATTAATCAAGGCAAAAGAGGCCAACTTTAAGCTCTCTTCTGAAGAAAGAAAAAACATTCAGCAATATCTCAACAATATGTTAAAAATTGAAAGTAATGTCCGGTATGTAAAAGAGGATTTGGGGCTTTCCCTGTCCAAATTCAGTGATATTGTGTGGAAATCGGAACTTGCAGGCAGTTTTGCGAATTATTTAATGGAGAAGGAAAGTGATTCTGTCACTGTAAGTGAGGAAGAAGCAAAAGCCTATTATGAAAACAACAAAAGTGCCATTGATGAATTTACTGTGCGTTACCTGGTTCTTTTAACCGGTAATCTTACAGAAGAACAGAAGACAGAGAAAAAGAAACTGGCGGATGATTTGCTTACAAGAATAAAAAATGGTGAGGATATGGCAGCTTTGGTCAGGGAGTATTCAGAAGACTCTGAATCAAAAGAAAACGATGGGCTTTTTACATTTTTATATGAAGATGAATCCTTTGAAACAGAGCTGAAGGATTGGGCGTCAGGCTCTAAAACCGGAGAGTCTGCAGTTGTTGAAACACGAACAGGTATTTATGTGGCAAGGCTTGAAAACAAGAAAGGCTTTGATGATAAAAAGGCGCAGATTGTCAGCACCATCAAGTCCCAAAAACTTAATGAGTTTTATTATGATCAGCTTGAAGAGTGGAAAAACGATCCTGAATACAACCTTGTAAAAAATGAAAAGGTATTAAATAAAATTACTGATAAGGTTTTTTCAAAGTAGAAGATTTCTGATACAAACATAAACCGTGTTCTGAAAAGCATTGCATATTATTTGACTTTCATATGCCAGTTAAACCATTTCAACAGTTTCCGTTTTTGTAAACAAAACATTTTTCCAACGCAAACATAGTTATTTTTTATGAAAGAATACTTTTAGCCTTATAAGCTAAAAATAACCTATAGGAACTGAACATGCAAACCACCAACTGGAATCAAACTTTTATATTGGTATGTTTGCATAAAAACGACAAGATTTATTCATACTAAGAACAAGAGATTTTCTTTATGTTGAAAGGAGGCACTAGGCATTGAAAGCAACAGGCATCGTAAGGAGAATTGATGATTTGGGACGAGTGGTAATTCCCAAGGAAATCAGAAGAACACTACGTATTCGTGAAGGTGATCCGTTAGAAATATTTACCGATCGTGAAGGTGAAGTAATTCTGAAAAAATACTCCCCAATTGGCGAATTAGGTGATTTTGCGGCGGAATATGCTGAATCGTTGCATAATACCAGCGGACATATTATATGTGTTGCCGACAGAGATTCGATAATTGCCGTTTCCGGAGCATCAAAAAAAGAATTCCTGGAAAAACAACTAAGCTCAGACCTTGAAAAAATTATAGAATCAAAAAGCACTTTTGTAGCACTGTCGGCCGATTCCGCCAAAATAAATATTCTGAATGATGACAATGAGAATAAATATAGTTCCCAGGTTATTAGTCCAATCATTTCTGAAGGTGATCCTATTGGCGCTGTTATGTTTTTGTCCACAGATCCAAAAGCAAAAATGGGTGATGTGGAAACGAAATTGGCTCAATCAGCCGCAACATTTTTAGGAAAGCATATGGAGCAGTAAAACATGGGGGCCTTAAGGCTCCCTTTTAATAATATGATCTGTGAAGTGCTACTCAAATACGCCACAATTACGTCACAATTCGCGTGTTCTGTTTGTCAGGCATATTCCATCCGGATCTGATACACTTGTTATAATCATGGTTTAATTATGTCCGGATAAGTTTCTGCGGGTTATTTTGCCTTTTAGCCGCAGTCAGCCTTGTTTCAGAGCCGTATCATTATGACAGGTTAATGAGTATATTTTAATTTGTTTCCGCTATTACACAATTCTGACCTGATCAGTAACTGAATTTGGGCGTTAACAGCAACAATCCATCAGAATGGTATGGGATACGCAATATTTTCTACTTGAAAACAAACGGATAATTAATTATAATAGTTTTGTCGTGCTAGACGGGGAGGTAGCGGTGCCCTGTACCTGCAACCCGCTATAGCAGGGTTGAATTCCTGCCCGAGGCATGTAACTGTTGAGTCAGGGCTTTGATGTATGAAGACAATGAAGATTGGGTCTTGCGCAATTCAAGGCTGTGAACCCCGTCAGGTCCGGAAGGAAGCAGCGGTAAGCAGTTGTCTGGATGTGCCGCAAGGGAGCCTGATCAGAGTTTTCGCTCAGGGTACCGTCGGTAGTTGTATGTCAACGGCAGGTGCACGACATTTACATATCTTGAAATGTCGGAGATATTTTTTATATGAACATAAAAATATAACCAGGCTCAGAAGATATCCGCCCACGTTCCGGGCCTACGGGTTTTTCAATACGAATTCTTTACACATGTCTCATTGAAACGTTGTTCAAAGGTTGTCATGCGATTTCTTCCGTTTTTTTAACACATTAAAAAATAATAACTATAAATGAGCAAAAACACTAACAAAAAATGTAAAATTAAATGAGACACCTTGAAAATCCGATATTTTTGTTGCTAAGACAAAAGATAAAGGATTGAAGATGTCCCGATGAATATTATAACATGCACAGAGAGTTTGAGGAAGTTCCTAATTGTACTAAGATTGACACTTTTACTGACAAAGCCACAACTGGATCACCTTGCAAGCCTTATAGTATCTGCTGTTCAAGGAGGCTTCGACGGTAAAATGAAAAATATACCAGAACTAAGCATGCGTAATATTCACCGGACTTCCATCGGGAAGTTTTTATCGAAATCACCATGGCCTACAAGCCTTGTTATGGATAAATACCAGTTATACGTACTGGCACAGATAAGCTTACAAGCCCGGAAAACAGGCTACCCTGTATATGCGATACTGGATGATACTATTTCCGAAAAGACAAAGCCCTCGTCAAAGGCTTTGAGACCAACAGAAGGTTGTAGTTTCCACCATTCGCATCTCAGGAAAAAGCGTGTTTACGGCCACCAGATCGTATGTGTGCTTCTGGAATGCGGGGAACTAAAGCTGCCTTATTATATGGAACTTTATGATAAGGTTAAGCAGAGTAAAATCAACATGGTGCGTCAAATAATCGAAGCACTGCCGGGTTTTCCGACAAAGGTATACGTCCTGGGCGACAGCTGGTATAGTGCCTGTTCTGTAATCAAAGCTGCCCATAGCAGAGGTTTTGAGTACATTGGTGCTTTGAAGGCCAACCGGGTCCTTTATTATGAAGGAGGCCCAAGATTAGGACAGAAAGTTAATGCGTATGTTAAAACCCTTACTGAAAAAGATGTCCGCCTTGTCACCGTGGGCAATCAGAAGTACTGGGTTCACCGTGTTAACGGGTTTATCAAGAGGCTTCCTAAAACCGGAGTAATATTACTCAGTTGGCCTGAAAACAAGCTGTTTGAAGAAAATGCCACACATGTTTTTTACAGCACATGTAATCTTTCAGAAGAAGATATTTTATCTACTTACACTGGAAGGTGGACGATAGAGATTTTCTTCAGGGATAACAAGATGCAGCTTGAACTTGATAGATACCAAGTGCGTGGAAAGCAGGCAATCCAGCGGTTCCTGACAATTATTATGCTTGCTTATGCCTATTGTACAAGCATATCATCTGATGATTGCCGTACCCTGGGTATTCAACGTAAACATGCACGCAATGAAATTAAACAAAATTTAATTGCATATGTTTACGAACAAGCTTGCCATGGTATTCCGTTGTCAAAGATCAGTGAGGAGCTTGGTATTGCTGTATAACCATTTATTGGTAGCAAATTTGCTCATTTATAGAATAATAATTTTTCACTTGAGAATATTGGAAATTTAACCGATAAATAATTATGGACTTAAAATATTTAAAAACGTTTTTTATTTTATATCAGGTGGAAAAATGGATAAAAACAAAATAAAAAGTATACTGAAGTATTTATTTCCGGTTTTAATATTACTACTTTCATGGGTAATTGCATATTTTTCAGGCAAATCAGAATCGGGTCTTATAATTGCAGAAAAACCCCTGATACAATTTTTTTTAATTGCTATATTTTTAGTTTCAGTTTTTTTAACAATAAGTATTTTAATACGTTACAACAGGATTTTAAAAGAGCTTAAGCAAACTGAAAGCTTCGTAAATAACATCAATAGTGAAAAATATAATTCAGACGATTTAAATGTTACAATTCCAATCATAAAGAGCATAAACAGAGCAATCAAAGATGTTGCGGAAAGCAAGAAGAATCAGCTTTCTGAGTTGCGTCTCAGAACCAGGCAGCTCCATGAAATAAACACGGAACTAAATGACGCCTATATTCAGTTGGAGTCCTCATACGCTGAGTTGGAGAATGTTTTGGAGCAGCTCAATGAATCGGAAAAGCGTTATCATTCCCTGGTGGTAAACATACCGGATATAATTTTAACAATTGATCCCCATGGAAATATCGCATATGCCAACCGCGCATGCCGTGTCATACTGAAATTCAGGCGGCGCGACATTGTTGGAAAGCCATTTCAACATTTAATTCATCCAAGTGCCATTGATAAATTCAGTATGGATAAGCTAAGGTATAACATTAAAAGGCGCGGAAGATACTATATAGATATTCCACTTCGCACAAAAGACGGTTCATTGATTCTCACAGAGATTAAATTCACAGAAACGGTGGAGTCGCCTGAAACCGACTGCATTCAGGCAATAATAAGAGATGTGACCGAGCAGAAACGTATTGAACAAGCCATTGCTGAAGCAAACCACAGGCTGAAAATATTGAACAGTTTCAATCACAAGCTGGCATCCACAATGGAACTGCAATATATTTACAGGCAATGTGTAAGTATAGTTACAGGGGAATTAGGTTTTTTAGGCTGCATAATTTTTGGCGCCGGGAAAAATGATCGATACTACAAAATAATGGATTACTCAGGTGATTATTTTAAACAACCGGGAAATCTGGAACAGTTTTATAATATTCGTTGCAGTTCAACACTGTTCTCCGGGAAAACCAGTGAGGGAATCGTTCTGAAGCAGGATATGCTGTTTCAGTACCTGGTTTTGAATAATAATAAAAGCGTCGCAGTTCAGGAAGCAGGTTTCAGTGAAGTATTTATTCATGCATTCAGTTCACATGAAAAAAGGCACGGAATGCTGATGGTTTTTTCAGAAAAGGGTTTCACCCAGGAAGAAATTGAAACATTTCGTTCCATTGGCAACAGCATCGCAGTTGCG
>JAAYGP010000194.1 GCA_012727625.1 Clostridiaceae bacterium | reverse complement strand
GGTGAGGATTGGGGCCCTATATTGAAGTTTCATAATCCAAATCGTGAAAAATGGGGAGATGAGGACGCCTGGTGGTTTGATTTTGAAGAGCCTAAAGCTCCCCTTGGCAGGATTGTCGGCGGATGGTCCGATGACAGCACCGCGGTACTAAAAGGCCGTGCGGACAAGTGCTATGGCAATCTTTTGTCCGGATACACAAGAACATGCATTATGACACGGGACGGGCTGGTTATTATAATCGATTCAACAATACCCAATGAGAATACAATCGATTTTCAGTTTCGTGCCAATTCACCCTATACTTTCAGTGTAAAGGACGGATCAAGGGCTGCCGTTACTGCCGGAGAAGTAAAATCGGATATTCTGTTCCTTTATGACGGTGACTACAAAATATCTGTTGACAGATGGCCTTTTAAACCGGATGAGGGAAGTTACCTGACAGGGGATTTTAAGATAAAAGGTAAAAAGGCTCAGCTTATAACAATTCTAAAGCCTTACAGGGATGACAGGGAACATATCCTTAACGCATGGGTTAAAGGAAATTGTCTTACAGTCACTTTTGATAACGATGTACATAAATTCGATTTAAAATCAAAACATTATAACACAGGAGGCAATGATGAAAAAATATAAAATTCCCTACGGAGAGAAAATGTTGGACCTGGAGATTCCGGAGAATATAGAAGTGTTTTATGCGGACCTGCCCTGCGTAACATGCCCTGAAGACCCTTACCAGGAGATAAACAGGGCGCTTGATAATCCAATCGGTACTGAAAGGATAGAAAAAATTGTAAAACCAAAGGACAGGATATGCATAATTTGCGATGATATTACAAGGCCTACACCTGTAAGGAAAATTCTGGAGGTTTTACTGCAAAGGCTTATGAATGCAGGTGTTGCCAAAGAAAACATATTCATTGTAATTGCGCTGGGAAGCCACCGCTATATGACGGAAGAGGAAAAAATAGAAAGAATGGGAATGGAAATTTATCGAAATTTCCGGGTTCTTAACTCAGAATTCAAAGATCCTGACGGTTTATTTGATATGGGTTATTCAAAAACAGGCGCAAAGATTTATGTAAGCCGTTCGGTAATGGATAGTGATATCCGCATTGGTATAGGAAACATAGTTCCCCATCCTGCCATGGGCTGGTCCGGGGGAGGGAAGATACTGTACCCCGGCGTTACCGATGAAGTCACCGTTACACAGTTTCATATACAGCAAGGATTTGCGAATGAGAATCTTTTTGGCATGGATGACTGTTTTATTCGTCTTGAGGTTGAGCAGTGGGTTGATACAATAGGCCTGCACTTTATTGTCAATACGGTTTTAACACCTGACAAAAAGCTGTACAGGGCGGTTTCCGGCCATTATGTAAAAGCCCAGCGAGCCGGGGTTGAATTTGCAAAACAGGTTTTGGGGACAAAGCTTGAAAAGCCATGTGAGATTGTTGTTGTGTCTTCCTATCCTGCGGATCTTGACTACTGGCAGGCCACAAAGGGTTACCTCTGCGGAGCTCATGGTGCTGTCGGAAACGGAACTATTATTCTTGTGACACCCTGTAATGAGGGTATAGGTCCCCATCCGGAATATGCCGACTGCATCGGTAACGATGAGGCGGAAAACCTTTTGATTGATATGCTTAATGGAAAGGCTGTGGAGGGTGATCCATTGGCTCTGTGCATCGGCACATGTGTGTCAAAGATACGTCAGAAATACGATCTTGTTACTGTCAGCGACGGGCTTGGTCCGGATGAGATGAAGCGTGCCGCAATAAAGTATTATCCTGTTGAAAAGCTTTCCCGGGCCATATCAGATGCCATAGCCATGTATGAAAATCCGTCGGTGCTTATAATACCCAATGGCGGGGAAACAGTGCTGTACAAATCTGATTGATTATGATGTGAATAATGTCATTGCAGGCCGAATATGCACCACAGGAGGTCACGACTGTTCATATAACCACAGGCTGCTTTAATCATATGCCTGGCCTGTGATGTGTTTTCCCGCTGAATAGAAAATAGTTAAATAAGAAGGTGTTAATAATAGAGTTTTAAAACACAGTGAAAAATAAAAATATCATGTGTGAAAGGAGTTTTGATAATGAGTAAGGAAATTAAATTTTTTAAGGAAAGTCTTTATGAAATATTCAGCAAAATTGAACAGGAAGCCGACAAAATAAAAGAAGCGGCATCCGTAATAGCTGATGCGGTTGAAAATGACCGTATGGTGCATGTAATAGGCCCCGGCGGTCATTCAAACATAGGTGTGGAAGAGATTCTCTGGCGGGCTGGCGGCCTTGCTTTCTGGAATGCCATATTGGCTCCCGGCACCAACCTCATGCATGGGGCGAAGAGATCGAATGTGATTGAAAGAACACCCGGTTATGCCATCGGAGTTTTGGATTCATACCGTGTTGGCCGTGAAAAAGGCGAGGTTATGATTATAATAAACGCTTATGGCATCAATTCCATGACTATTGACACCGTATTGGAATGCAAAAGGAGGGGTGTAAAAACAATTGCGGTAACATCCGACAGCTTTGCAAAGGTTGTTCCGGCCGG
>JAAYGP010000193.1 GCA_012727625.1 Clostridiaceae bacterium | reverse complement strand
GTTTAATGCAATATTAATGGCTTTAGCCGGAGCGGAGCGTATTTTTAAACTGCTTGATGAAAAACCTGAGGCTGACGACGGCGATATTACCCTTGTTAATATTACCAGGAATTCAGATGGAACTATAAGTGAAACCGCACATCATACGGGTGCCTGGGGATGGAAATGCCCCCAGGAAGACGGAAGTTTCTCCTATGTGCCTTTAAAAGGGGATATAAGGTTTTACAATGTGGTTTTCGGTTACGAAAAAGACAAAATTGTGCTTAACAATATAACCCTTTACGCAAAACCCGGGCAGAAAATAGCTTTTGTAGGCTCCACCGGAGCAGGAAAGACTACCATTACAAATCTTATCAACCGTTTTTACGAACTGTCCGAGGGCACCATATTATATGACGGAATTCCGATAAACCGGATTAAAAAGGCGGATCTGCGGCGTTCTTTTTCAATGGTTCTGCAGGACACTCATCTGTTTACAGGAACAGTTACGGAGAATATCCGCTATGGAAAGCCTGACGCAACCGACGAAGAAGTTATCGAGGCTGCAAAGCTTGCCAATGCAGACTCATTTATCCGACATCTTCCCAAAGGGTATGATACGCGATTAACTTCAGACGGAGCAAACCTGAGCCAGGGTCAAAGGCAGCTTTTAGCCATTGCCCGCGCGGCCGTTGCCAACCCGCCTGTTCTGATTCTTGATGAAGCAACCAGCTCCATAGACACCAGGACCGAAGCCCTTATCGAGAAAGGCATGGACAAACTTATGGAGGGCAGAACGGTTTTCGTTATAGCCCACAGGCTTTCAACCGTCCGGAACTCCAATGCAATAATGGTTATTGAAAACGGAGAAATTATTGAGCGTGGCGATCATGATGATTTAATTAAGCAGGGAGGCAGGTATTATCAGCTTTATACAGGTATGTTTGAGTTGTCGTAATAAAGCAAATGATACGCTTTTACCTGCCGGAATGCATGATATGGCTGTGGTTTAACGACGAAAATCCCATAGCCATTCATGCTTTAGGATTCTTTATTTATATGACTCAGCAGAATATTGTCAGTGCCGGTTCTGCTTATGAAGCAGCCTGGCAAAAGATCTTTTAAGTTATATGCGTCCTATCTCACTTAAAGGAAATATTCTGAATATGACCTTTCCCTCCACCCTTTCCAGGTTAACCGGACCAAAAGTTCTGCTATCCTTGCTTGCTCCGGGGTACCGGTTGTCTCCAAGAACATAGATGCAATCATCCGGCAGCGTAATGTCATCATACATGCCCTTTTCGGCAAAGGTGCCTGCTCCGTTTATGTATTCCTCGGACAGTTCAACACCGTCCACATAAACTTTTCCGTCCTTTATGGTAACCTTCTGTCCCCCTGTCGCGATAATGCGTTTAACTGCGTATGTTTTACCGCCGCCCAGCAATTCCGGAATTTTTACAACAACAATATCTCCCTGCTTAAGGCTCCCAAAACGCCGGGTCAGTTTTTCCATAAAAAGAACACTGTTTGGCTTTAAGGTGGGAAGCATGGAATTTCCCTGAACAACAGTAAACTGCCCGACATAGTTTATGATTAAAAAAGTGAATGCCACAGCAAGTGCAATATGCAGCATCCAATCAAGCAACTCTTTTAAAACCTTATCATTCTTCATTGATCCGCTCCTGTGTTCCAATCTGATCAACGGTTGTAATTTTAAGCTCTTTTAGTTGTTTTTCGTCAACAACATCGGGAGCACCCGTCATCAGGCATGAAGAATTCTGTACTTTTGGAAACGCAATCACATCCCTGATTGAAGTTGTTTTTGCCATCAGCATAACAAGTCTGTCCATCCCATATGCCAGACCGCCATGGGGTGGTGTTCCGTATCTGAATGCTTCAAGAAGAAAACCAAAACGTGAATTTGCTTCCTCCTCGGTAAACCCAAGCAGTTTGAATATTTTCCCCTGCATGTCCTGATCATGGATACGAATGCTGCCGCCTCCCAGCTCAACACCGTTTAAAACTATGTCATATGCTTTTGCCCGGACTTTTTCAGGGTCACTGTCCAAAAGACAGATATCCTCATCCATCGGGGAAGTAAACGGGTGATGTTTTGCATCCCAGCGGTTTTCCTCCTCGTTGTATTCAAACATTGGAAACTCGGTAACCCAAAGAAAATTCAGCTTGTCATCGTCAATTATATTGAGCCTGCGAGCCACTTCAAGACGCAGATGACCCAATGCATCATACACTATTTCATTTTTATCGGCAATAAAACAAATCAAGTCGCCGGCTTCAGCCTCTGTTCTTTTAAGTATACCCTGTATTTCATCATCACTCATGAACTTGGTTATGGAAGACCTAAGTCCGTTTTCTTCAACCGCAACCCATGCCATACCTTTGGCTTTATATGTTTTAACATATTCACCGAGAGAATCGATTTCCTTTCTGGAAAATTCCGCTCCACAGCCTTTGGCATTAATTGCTCTCACACTGCCGCCCCTGGCAATTGCGTCGGAAAACACCTTAAAACCTGAGTTTTTAACAATATCCGACACATCCACAAGCTCCAGGCCAAAACGGGTATCGGGCTTGTCGGAGCCGTACCTTTCCATTGCTTCCTTATATGTTAGCCGGGGAAAGGGAGTTGAAACATCAACACCGAGAACATCATGGAATACACGCCTGATAAATCCCTCGTTAATGCTTATCACATCATCCACATCAACAAAAGACATCTCAAGGTCAATCTGAGTAAACTCCGGCTGCCTGTCCGCACGCAAATCCTCATCCCTGAAACATTTCGCTATCTGGAAATACCTATCAAACCCTGAAACCATTAATATTTGCTTTAATATCTGCGGGGATTGGGGCAGCGCGAAAAATTTCCCCGGATGGACACGGCTGGGCACAAGGTAATCTCTTGCACCTTCAGGAGTACTTTTAATTAAAACCGGTGTCTCTATTTCCAGAAAGCCGTTTTCATCAAAGTAATCACGGGCTGTTTTGGCCACTTTATGCCTTAAAATAAGGTTTTTTTGCATTTTATGCCTGCGCAGGTCAAGATACCTGTATTTAAGGCGCATTGCCTCATTTGCGTCAACTTCCTCTTCTATCAATATGGGCGGTGTTTGAGCCTTGCTAAGTATACGAAGCTCATCTGCCAAAACCTCCCACTGGCCTGTTGGCATGTCAGGATTTACATTGGAACGATTAACCAGCATGCCTCTTACTGCAACCACAAACTCGCTTCGAAGCTGTACCGCTTTTCTGAGCAGCTCACTGTTCTTTTCGGTGTTAAAAACAATTTGCAGTATTCCGCTTCTGTCACGCAAATCAATAAAAATAAGTTTTCCCAGATCCCTTCTTTTCTGAACCCAGCCCATAACAACAACTTCGGTATTCACATCATTCTCATTAACCTCTGCGCACATATGTGTTCTTTTCATGCCTGACAGAGTCTCAGCCATACGAATCAGCTCCTCTTTAAATCTTCATTGTTTTGTTACTGTTTACATCCAAGACTTATTCATGTTCTGCAAAATTATTTCGGATATTGTATAATAAAAGGAAACTTCCGCAAAATAAAGCTCCTGTTTCGTTATTTCGCAATATCAAAATACCTGTAAATTAATTATTATTTTCCCCTGTATTTCATAAGACGATCTATAAGCGTGTCGATGCTTATATCCTTTACCTCTCCGGTTAACATATTCCTTAATTCCGCCTTACCGCTTTCAATCTCATTATCGCCTAAAATTATGCTGTACCCTGCTTTCAGCTTGTTGGCGTATTTCATCTGAGCCTTGACGCTTCGCCCCATAATATCCTTATGGCATACAATGCCTGCGGCCCTGATATCAAGGGCAAGATTTTCCGCAAACTTCTCAGCTTTTTCTCCAATTACCCCAATAAATATATCAGGAGGATCCAATTTCGGAAATTCAATCCCCTGACTATCCATTTCCAGAATCAGCCTTT
>JAAYGP010000192.1 GCA_012727625.1 Clostridiaceae bacterium | reverse complement strand
TGGTATTTTAAAAACAGGCAGATCCGAATAACTGATTTCCTTCTCATTGGAATTATAATATCTTATATTGTTATTTGGTTCTTTATTTTTGTGATTATTTTTATATTGACTATACTGAAAATCATAAAACAGATGTTTAATTAAATGGGCGGCCTGATTCAGAGGTATTGTACTGAAATCCGGATATATTATAAACAGGGCATCGGACATATTCTCAACAATTGTCTCAAACTGTTGATACTGTTTAAACAGCTGCCCTCTCTGTATTTTCACTTCATCCCTGTTTATAATGGTTTCTGTCACATCATATACAGTCTCGACAAAATAGAGCAATTCTTTACCTTTAAATATTGGTGTAAGTGATATGTTCCAGTACGAAATTCCCTTTTTTAGCCCGCTGTAACGGTATCCCGGCAGATAACAGGATTTTTTTGATGATATTACAGTATTCCAGATGCTCTCATACACGCTTCCTTTCCACCCTGTCATTATTTCGCCTATGCTTTTTCCTATGCTCTCTTCTTTATTATTGAACGGTTCATCAAGGCGATTCAGCCAGGAATGATTTACATCCAGAAGAATAATACCGGGAACACTGAACACCGCCATCCCGAAAGGGCTGTTGGATATAAGCTGTCGTAAGGTGTTTAATTCGTAGCAGGATTTCAGATTATCAACTTTCTGGAATATATAAAGTTTTTTGTTTTTGCCTTTGCAACATGAATAAACATGAGCATAAAAAAGAACTGCTTCCTTATTTTTGGTGAACAATAAAAATGATTTGGGCTCTTCAGTAAACCTTACTTCACTATTTCCCCCTGAAAGCATTAATACTGCTTCATTTTCACTTAGGCCGATCAAATCTTCATGGTTGTAATTCAACTGTTTTAGTAATAATTCTGCCGCTTCACTTACAACACCTTCTTCAATCATTAAATAAGCCATTTTATCCTTAAAATACTCTTTAAAGCATTCGTTCATTACTTTTTCCCCTTATATGCTTATTTAACCAGTGCAAAAAGACATCTTTCATCCCTGGAGACAATAATGGTGTCTTACGGCGTAATTGTTAAAACCTGTTTAACCCTGGATTTCAAAACTAATTATTATAATTATATTTAATTATACCAATTGAATCAATACCAATTTGTTTACCTACCATTGAAATAAATTGACTTATAACTAAGGTTCATACCGTCACAAATATAGAGCGGCATAAGACAGAAAAAGAGTCCTCTTGCATTTTTATGTAAAACATTTTAAGAATTGATATATCCCACAGGAACAACAGGAACCGTGTTATTGTATTTCTGCACAAAAGCAAAAAAAGAACGTTAAACCTGAATCAAACCTTTGCTTGCGCCCGTTATGCATTTCCCCCCTTCCGGTGTAACCAGGAAAGTATTTTCAATGCCTACCATGCCTATATCCGCTATGCCCTTTTTGGGTTCCACAGCAATAAACATACCGTTTTCCAAAGGCTCTTCGAAATTTTCGGCAATTACGGGATACTCATCAATATTCAACCCTATACCATGCCCGAGAAATTTAACTCTCAGGCTTTTATAGCCCATAAAGTTCTGCAGAAAATCCGGTGACAGACTGTTTAATATTTTTCTGTAAATAAACGAAGGACTGATGCCCGGTTTCAGCATATCCGCAATCCTGTCCTGTATATCCACGCATTTGTTATGTATTTCAATCACTTCTTCAGGGAGTTTACCCCCAAACATATAGGTCATGGTTTTATCTGTATGATAACCGTCAACCCCGCAGCCTACATCAATAAATACAAGGTCACCTTTTTTCAGTTTGTTTTCCCTGCTGCCAAAGGACGGAACTGCAGGGCTCATACCGTAGTTCCCCCCGGGTCCGTTAAAAAAGGTGGGATAAATTGAACTTTCACCAAAACAAATATTGCCCAGCAGCATATCAGTATCATACATACCAAACCTGGAAATACCGTGATGGCCCTCTTCAATCATTACAGAATAAAGTTGCATTGCCAATTCCGCTTCACTCATACCCTCCTTTAAAATCAAAGGAACTCTTTCTTCCAGCACTTTCTGATGGATCCTGCCCGACTTTTCCATCAGTGATATCTCATATTCACTTTTTACTGCCCTGGTCATTGCAATTTGCAAATCTGCAGACAACACTTCATCAAAAGGGAAATATTTGCGGAAGCGATTAAGCAACCCTATGGTCACAGCTTCAGTTTCAAGATGCACACAATCAGGTATTTTACCTGTTTCCGCCGCAGCGGTCCGGTAGCTTTCCATTGGCTTTATAACCGGGAAGCAGGATTCATCAAGAGCTCTTTCATAGCTTCTTCTGATAAAGTATACCGCTTCTTTGTCCCTATATATAAACAGCATTCCATCCTGCATGGTTCCCGTAAAATAATACTGGTTGACCTTGGAAAATATAATAACCAATTGCCTTTCCGGGTGGCATTTGTCCATGTTTGCCTTGAAACGCCTCATTCTGCTTAGCAATTCATCCTTAGGTACTTTTTTGACCATCTTCCTGTAATACCCCATTTCTTATCAATCATGAACTCAAAAAGCTCTTTCAATTTTACCATTAATACAACATCGGAAGCAAACGAGACATCCGATTACAAATATTAACTCAATTGTATAGTTACTGTTCACAGGTTCTGTTAAAAGATATTCTGCAATAGAAAGAAACTTTACAGGAATGAAGCTCTTGTTTCCGCTATTGCACATTATCTGACCTGAACAGTAACTGTATCAGGGTGTGAACAGTTACCTGTATAAGGGGATAAAACGAAACAGAGGACGGTTCTGAAAAAATACTGTTTTCAAAAAATATCATCGAAATTTTACAGGTACCAGGGTTTAATCCCCAAAAAAAGCAACTTTTTAATTAGTTTCAGAACGTCCCCTGTTTTAAGTCCTATCCGACTACGGGCAGCAACACAAAACCTTTTTCAAGGTCTTCATCGGTAGGAATATAATCCGTCATGGTATTTTCTTTAAAGCTTGAATATGCAGTCATATCAAAGTAACCCGTACCGGACAATCCGAATATAATGGTTTTCTTTTCTCCGGTCTGTCTGCATTTTTCAGCTTCATCCAGGGCTGCCCTGATGGCATGGGAAGATTCGGGAGCCGGTAGAATTCCTTCGCATCTGGCGAAAGTGATGGCAGCTTCAAATACCTTTGACTGAGCCACTGATCTGGCCTCAATGTAACCATCGTTATACAGTTTTGACACAATCGGGCTCATGCCGTGATATCTGAGCCCGCCGGCGTGGTTAGGTGACGGAATAAAGCCCGAGCCCAATGTATACATTTTTAAAAGCGGAGTCATCTTACCTGTATCGCCAAAGTCATAGGCATATCTGCCTCTTGTTAAAGTGGGGCAGGAAGCGGGTTCAACACCGATAAACCTTATATTGTTTTTCCCTTCAATCCTCTCACCCATAAAAGGCGCTATCAATCCTCCGAAATTGGAGCCGCCCCCACAGCAGCCAATTATTATATCAGGCTCAATTCCATATTTTTCGCAGGCGATTTTTGTTTCCAGGCCGATAATGGATTGGTGCAGCAGGACATGATCCAGAACGCTTCCTAAAACATATCTGCAATTCCTGGTTTTCATTGCCAGTTCCAGGGCTTCTGATATTGCGCAGCCAAGAGAGCCACCTGTATTCGGATTTTCTTTCAGGATTTTTCTTCCGACCTCAGTTGTATCTGACGGTGATGGAATTATTTTTCCGCCGTATGCTTCAATTACAGCCTTACGGTATGGCTTTTGTTCGGCAGAAATTTTAACCATAAACACTGTAAGATCAACATTGTAATAAGCGCATGCCATTGCAAGGGCAGTTCCCCATTGGCCTGCGCCCGTCTCTGTGGTTAATGTGGTAATCCCCTGTTCTTTCGCATAATAAACCTGAGCTGCTGCTGAATTCAGCTTGTGCGAGCCTGAAGTGTTTGTCCCTTCAAACTTGTAATAAATCT
>JAAYGP010000191.1 GCA_012727625.1 Clostridiaceae bacterium | reverse complement strand
TAGGTTTGATGATGGCAAATGAAGTACCTATGGAGCGTATCAGAGATTGGGTTGGTCATAGCGACATCCGGACAACGGTTAACATCTATGGGCATCTGGAATACCAATCAAAGAAAAAGACAGCAAAGATTATCGAAAAGTCTTTGCCTCTTAAAAAGGTAGGAGCTGCTAACGTTTAGTATTAACAGCTCCATGATGGCGGAGGGTTAGGGATTTGAACCCTAGATACCTTGCGGTACACTGGTTTTCGAGACCAGCTCCTTCAGCCTCTCGGACAACCCTCCAAGTTAAATTATTTAAATGACCCGGATAGAACTCGGATAGAACAGCTCAAAAATTTATATCTATTCGAACTCCAAGGTCAGTAGAAACTGCATAAAATCAAGGTTCTCAGCCACATAGCTTCCACATTGCCCAACACATTTCGAGACCAGCTCCTTCAACCACTCGGACAACCCTCCAGGTTAAGTGTAAAGCTAAGCACGCTATATAATTTTATCTCAGAGATAAGCGAAAGTCAATCAAGAGAAAGCTGGAAACATACTCTGTAGTTCCCTGTTTGTGCGGCCGCTGCCGGATATTATTTTCTTTTTTCCTTAAAAAAACGCTCCAGTATTTCAGAACATTCGTCCTCCATTATGCCTGCGTAAACCGTAACTTTATGATTCAGTTCATTTAATCTGAAAACATCGGTAACAGAACCGCATGCTCCGGCTTTCGGGTCATAGGCTCCAAAATAAAGGCTTCTGATTCTTGCGTTTATTATAGCTCCGGCGCACATGATACATGGTTCTAATGTTACATATAAATCGCAGTCAGTAAGCTTCCAATTTCCAAGCACGCGGCAGGCCTTTTCAATGGCCAGTATTTCCGCATGCGCAGTGGCGGAATTTGAAGTCTCCCTTAAATTATGAGCGGATGCTATTACTTCCCCATTGTGTACAACAACAGCCCCAACAGGCACTTCGTCCTTATTATAAGCCAGTTTTGCCTCATTGAGTGCAAGTTCCAGAAATTTATTTTTCATAACGACTACGTTCCTATGTCAACTATTAGTTCTGTTTTTTAAACCAATAAGACTTCCACTTCCGGCAGCAGGGTTTCTTTATATTAAATCTTCACTGTGCCGGTCAATTTTATTTATGATTCAACATCAAGGCTTGTGCTTTAATTATATCAAATACAGTTATTAAGAAAAAGAATAAAGCATATATTTTCATAGGGAAGGAGGTCTGCTTCTTTATGAAAGATAAACAAAAGGCATTATTGCTGATTGTATGCCTGCTTATTTTTTTCCCTTTGGCAAGATCCTTTCGAAAAAAGGAAGAGATGCCTCAGAATTCGGACGCAAACACATCGTCTGTTGAGATTATTGTTTATAACACGAGGGAAAATGTAATAAAAAGAATAAACCTTGAAGAATATATAGTCGGAGTAGTTGCAGCGGAGATGCCTGCAAGTTTCTCTTCTGAAGCCTTAAAGGCGCAGGCCATTGCGGCCAGAACCTATGCTCTTGGCAGAGCTGTTGAAAAGTACGGCAACACCCGGATTAATCATTTCGGAGCTCATGTCTGTACAAATCCGGCCCACTGCCAGGCATGGATTCCAAAGGAGCTTTACCAGACCTGGTATCCCAAAAGTGATGTGGATAAAAACTGGGCAAAAATTGAACAAGCTGCTTATGAAACCAGTGGGCTGATATTAACATATGACGGTGAAATTATCAATCCCTTGTATCATGCCAACAGCGGCGGAATAACGGAAGATGTGCAGGAGGTTTGGAGTTCCGTAAACAGTGTCCCATATTTGCAGAGTGTCTTCAGTGAGGGGGAAAGCGATTATTCGAGTTTTGAGAAAAAAGTTGTATTTAAGGGCGAAGAAATACGGGAGAAACTTATGAAAGTCTACCCTGACATAGTGTTTATGGGTTCAATATCAGAAGATATGGAAATAATTCAATACACAAACAGCCAAAGAGTGAAAGAGATCCGGGTCGGCAGCATAACAGTTCCCGGCACAAAATTCAGGGAAATATTTTCGCTGGCATCCACACAAATTGAAATCAATTTTCCCGCAGATGACGAGATTGAGATTGTTACGTACGGGTTTGGTCATGGTGTGGGAATGAGCCAATGCGGTGCCAACGAACTGGCTCAGAAAGGCAAAGACTATGATTACATATTGAAATACTATTATACGGGAGTTGAAATTGAGCCTCTTTCAGATGAAATTGTTTTAAAATTTGGTAATTAACCACATAATAGAAAACAGCAAATTTGCATGACGCATTCGCATGAATCCTCGAAAGCCGAATATAAAACCCCTGCCGCAAAGCATTCTCCGGCCGGACAACTTTCATTTACCGAAAAAATTCCTCACATGTATAATTCCACTTCCGGTGGCAATAATATTTTCTGGAGGTGGACATTGTGATGAACAAAGGTTTCTATAATAATAATAATAAAGAATGGGCAGAGAAAGTTAAAAGCTTTTTTAAGGAAAGCGGATTTTATGTCATGGTTGTGGTCGGACTGTGCATTCTTGCGGTTGGAGCGGTTTACTTTACCACAAATCACCTGATATCCGCTCCGGAAGAGTATGAAGACAATTTGATTTCAGACGGGGCCATATCAACAGAGGATGATAATGAAGAAATTGTTTTATTGGATGATAAAACTACAGCTTCGGATGATTTGCCACGCAAGGAATCCGATGCGGATGACACACCTTCTGATTTAAGTGAGGATGGCGATTTTTCATTCAATATTGACAATGAGATACCGGATGATAATTCAGAAAAAACTGATTCGGACGAGCAGGATGTTGAAACTCATGCCAAACCCACTATAGCACCTACCAAGGCACCAGAACCTACAAAGGCACCTGCCCCTTCAAAATCACTTGAAACAACAAAAAAGAAAGATGAAGATTCCCGGGAAGTAATAAATCTGTTTGGAAAAGCTCCTGAATTTATCATGCCTGTTGATGGGAACATCATAATGGATTATGCCATGGATAGGCTTTTATATTCGAAGACCCTTGATGAATGGAGAATCCATACAGGCATAGACATTGCCGCTCCAAGGGGAGAGGTGGTTAAAGCCGCTGGCGATGGGTTTATAAAAGAGATTAAGGAAGATCCCTGCTATGGCATTACAATAACAATAGACCACGAGAATGGCTATAAAACAATATATTCCAACCTGGCTACCGACAGCATGGTAAGCGTCAACCAGAAAGTCAAGGCAGGCGATGCCATATCAAGCGTGGGAAACACAGCGATATTTGAATGTATGGATCCTCCTCACCTGCATTTTGAAGTATACAAAAATGACAAACTGATAGATCCAAAAACAGTACTGCCAAAATTGCAGGAGTAATCCTGTTTTCTGAAAAAACATAACCGGGAAGGATTGTGCATATAAATATTAACAGAAACACCTCAAGCCAGGCAGGTTTTGATGCTTTAGGAGGGAATCGGTTTTGAAACAGTATATTGAAGAGAGAGCGCTGGAGCTGGGAACATTTATTATTGAGAACAGATCTACGGTGAGAGCAGCGGCTCAGACATTTGGAATCAGTAAGAGTACTGTACACAAAGACGTTACTGAAAGGCTTAGAAAGCTTAATCCATCCATGGCAAAACAGGTAAAAAAGATTCTGGAGGAGAATAAAGCGGAAAGGCACATTCGTGGTGGAGAAGCTACACGTATAAAATACAAGAAAGAAGAAAAAAAGGCCGGATAAAGCATCCGGTCTTTTCATATAAAAATGTTTTTTGCAGTTATAATAAGTTCTGAAAAGTAAAACGGCATGTCAAAATTTCCTTGCATTCCGGTCTAAATATGCTAATATTAAAGATAGACAAAAGATGACACGAATAGTAGTCATGAGTATAATCATATCGTTTTTTGTTACGGGGAATAATGTCTATGCAGCATTTTTCATGGGCATAATAAAAATATGGGAGATGGTTCTTATATCTTCAAAAAAACACATGGATTTTAAAAGACAAGCATATAGTTGATTTGAAGCTTATATCCCATATTGAAAACGAAATTTTGAGTATAACTACATATGGAAAAGGGGATGTCATTATTGGGTCTGGGATTGGATATTGGTATTGATTTAGGAACTGCGTCTATACTGGTCTATATAAAAGGCAAAGGAATAGTTTTAAGGGAACCGTCAATTGTTGCCATTGATAAAAGCACAGACAAGCTTCTTGCCGTCGGGGAGGAAGCAAGAAAAATGCTGGGAAGAACTCCTGGCAATATAGTGGCTATAAGGCCTCTCCGGGAGGGCGTTATCTCAGATTATGAAGTTACTGAACGAATGCTGAAGTATTTTTTAAATAAAGTATGCAGAAACAGCTTTTTCAAACTGTTTAAACCAAGGGTTATGATATGTGTTCCAAGCGGTGTAACAGAAGTGGAAAAGCGTGCGGTTGAAGATGCGGCGGTTCAGGCGGGTGCAAGAAAAACTTATTTAATAGAAGAGCCAATTGCTGCTGCCATTGGAGCAGGCATTGACATTACAAAAGCATGCGGAAGCATGGTAGCTGACATTGGCGGCGGTACTACCGACATTGCCGTAATATCACTTGGGGGTACGGTGGTCAGCACATCAACCAAAATTGCCGGAGATAAGATGGACGAAGCAATTGTCCGCTATATGAGAAAAAAACACAATATTATGATAGGTGAACGCACGGCAGAAGAAATGAAAATTCAGATAGGCACGGTTTTCCCGAGAGTTCAGGAAGTTTCCATGGATGTTCGCGGAAGAAACCTGGTTTCAGGTCTCCCAAAAACTATTACAGTAACCTCAACTGAGATAATGGAAGCAATCGATGAGCCTGTCTCAAGCATAGTGGAAGCAGTACATTCGGTTCTTGAAAAAACGCCTCCCGAGCTTGCTGCTGACATCAGTGACAGAGGAATTGTCATGACCGGAGGGGGCTCCCTTGTTTATGGATTTGACAAGCTTCTGCAACACAGAACAGGCATTAATGTTATTATTGCTGAAGATGCTGTTTCCTGTGTGGCTCTTGGAACAGGAAAGGTTTTAGAAAATCTTGAAGTTATTCAGAATGCAATGGAAAGATCCAATTACAGACGATAATTAGATTTTTGTTAATTCCAGGATAGGAAAGTGACAGGATGTTATTTTGGGGGTTTAGGCTTACGCGGGTTTTGCCGGCAAGCTTTCAAACCGTAACCAAATCTTAAGGGTAAGTTTTTTGGCTGCAGCTACAT
>JAAYGP010000190.1 GCA_012727625.1 Clostridiaceae bacterium | reverse complement strand
TGTTCATACAGCATAATATAAGTACCACTCTCCTTCATTGCGGTCACCTCCTGTGTCTTTTCAACTAGAAGGTAACCAATCTGGCGGAGGGTGGTCAAGTTTTTTCAGGCCTAACCTGGTCAATTTTTAACCGGCGGACATGATCAATTATATCCCGGCGGTGACAACAGGAGAGTTTTATGGACGTTAAATACATTAATCCATTTATCGAAGCGAGCCAGCAGGTTTTTCAAATGATGACAGGAATAAAACCCGAGCTTGGAAAAGTGCATTTAAAAAAATCTCCATATCCAGCCAATTCAGTAGCCGTCATAATAGGTTTAACAGGAAAAATCAGAGGGCAGGTTTTAATCTCATTAAGCATAGATACAGCTAAATCGATTGCTTCCATAATGATGGGCGGTATGCAGGTCGACGTGTTGGATGATTTTGCGAAAAGCGCCATATCCGAGCTTGGTAATATGATTATGGGTAATACTGCAACAATTCTGTTCAGCAGGGGCATTGGAATTGAAATTACTCCGCCTTCTTTGCTGATGGGAGAGAAAATTACCATATCACCCTCACATATGAGAACTATATGCGTGCCTTTACTTCTTGGTGAAGGACGTGAGGTTAGTGTAGATATTTCTTTGGAATAATACAAAATGGCACAAACCTATTCAGCGAAAACAATAAATACACGGAGGATATATGAATCTGAATATTGCCCTGGTTGAGCCGGAGATTCCGCAAAACACCGGAAATATTGCCCGGACATGTGCAGCAACCGGTGCTAAACTTCATCTTGTGGAACCTTTAGGCTTTTCTGTTGATGATAAATATTTAAAAAGATCAGGACTGGATTACTGGAAAGATGTAGAGATATTTTATTATAAAAATTTTGATGATTTGAAAGCCAAATATCAGCTTATACCTTTCTATTATGTTTCAACAAAGGCATATCGCATTTATACCGATGTTTTATTTCCGGATGAATGTTTTTTGGTTTTTGGAAAGGAAACAAAGGGTTTGCCTGAGAATTTACTGCGCGAGAACTATGATTCATGCATAAGGATACCTATGCTGACTTCCATACGCTCTTTGAACTTGTCCAATTCAGTTGCCATAGTGGCATACGAATTCTTTCGCCAGAAAAGCTTCTCCGGATTTGAGCTTCATGGTTACATACCAACAGCATTGTGTTAAAATTAACTTGTTTTTGTGGTAAATTTTATATATAAGAGATTTTTTTTATTGAAAAAAATAAGGGTCAGGAAAAGAGGATGTTTTCTATGAAAGTAAAACGTATCGGGGTTTTGACCAGCGGGGGTGATTGCCCTGGTTTAAATGCCGCAATCAGAGCAGTTGTGAAATCTGCAATTAATAATTACAACTACGAAGTGATTGGTTTCAGGGATGGCTACAGAGGACTTGTGAGAAATAACTATGTTCAGATGGAGTTGTCCGATGTGTCAGGTATCCTGGACAAAGGAGGAACCATTTTAGGTACAACAAACAGGTATAATCCATTCAAAGTAGTTTATGACAAGGATGGGGAAAAAACTTTAATGGATATGAGCGACAGGATAAAGGATAACCTGTCCATGTATGATATAAGCTGTCTTGTGATTATCGGAGGGGATACCACGTTAAAATACGCCGCGCAACTGACAGAAAAGGGTATTCCCATTGTTGTGGTACCTAAAACAATTGAAAATGATATATATGGCACGGATATTACAATCGGGTTTAATACCGCAGTGAATACAGCAGCTTTGGCTATTGATAAATTACATTCCACTGCGGAGTCCCATCACAGAGTTATGATACTTGAGGTGATGGGGAGAGCTTCCGGATGGGTTGCCCTGGAAAGCGGTATTGCCGCAGGAGCGGATGTTATACTAATACCCGAAATTCCTTATGATATAAACAGGGTAGCAAGGTCAATACTTGAGAGAAAAAACGCCGGGAAAGGCTTCAGCATTATAGTAATGGCAGAGGGAGCAAGACCTGTGGGAAGTCCCTTGACTCATAATGAACAGGATGACAGTTACTTTAATGGTGACAGAGGAAAGGTCTGCGGAACAAGCAGTTATTTGGCAAAGGAGCTTGAAAGGCTCACATCCATTGAAACCCGCATAACTGTGTTGGGATATCTGCAGCGCGGAGGGGAACCGTCACCTTATGACAGAGTTCTCGCAACCAGATTCGGAGCATCCGCCGTTAATTTGATTGAAAAAGGTGAGTTGAACAGAATGGTCTGTATGGATCATGATACGGTAAAATCAGTACCGCTTATTGAAGTTGCGGGCAAACTCAGAAAAGTGCCAAAAAAGGGCGAATTGATTGGAATTGCCCGTTATATGGGTGTAAGTCTTGGGGAATAACACGAAAATCAGCGGGAGATTTTTCAATATTAAGGCTTACAAAAAAACTTTAAAAAAACATCAGGAGTACGTTTATTATGCAATTGAAAGAGTTGGAAATAGCAGACATGGAGATTTTCAACAAGGCTTTTAAAAATATAAATTCACAGGCATCTGATATGAGTTTCAGATATTTGTATATGTGGAGGAAGAACTATAATATCAAATTTTCAGTAATTAATAATTTTTTGTGTATTGTATCGGTTCCAAGAAAGTATCCCCCCTTTGCCTTTTGCCCTGTGCCCATGGGAGAATTTCAAAGGGATGATTTCAGAAAAACAGTCTCTGAATTAAAGGATTATTTTGACAGCAGAGGGTGGAAACTCATATTTGGACGCGTTGAAGAGAGAATGCTTGGTATGTTTAAAGATAACCTCGATGTTAAGCTTTCCATTAAGAAAATTGAAAGCTGTTCGGATTATATTTATTCCACGAAGAGCTTAATCAGTCTTTCAGGGAAAAAGTTAAGCTCCAAGCGTAACCATATTAATAAGTTTATGCGTGAATACGGAGAATTTGAATATGTGGATATAAATTCCCAACTGGCCCCGGAATGCATGAGGATTTTTAATGAATGGTGTGAAAAGCATGATTCCTGTGACTGCGAAGTTCCGGAGGAATGTGAAAAATGGGCATGCTCGGAACTGCTTAATAACTGGGATTTGTTTCCCGGTCTGAAAGGGGCATTGATAAAAGTAAAGGGCAGATTTGAAGCTTTCACAATAGGTGAAATGCTTAATGAAGATACAGCGGTTATCCACATAGAAAAGGGGAATACTGATATTTTCGGAATATATCCCTTGATTAACAGGGAATTCGTTTCAAGAGTCTTTTCCAATACCATATACATTAATCGTGAGGAGGATATGGGAATAGAAGGTCTTAGAAAAGCGAAAATGTCATACCATCCGATTAAACGACTGCATAAATATGTAATCACTCCGGAATATGTATAATGATACTGAATTGCCTATGTGTATCCGGGAGCATAAGCTTGTCCGTATTAAAAGAGTTCTCCCTTAAAGCAGGGTACGCAGTTTTTTGTTCCTGCTTATCGCGCTGGTTCTGTAAAATGACGGATATCCTGATATCAAAAACTTTCTCAGGAGATTGACAGAAAAAATCAGCGATAATTAACGTGCGCAGTCCGGGCGCGCATCAATAAAGCTTCTGCAATGGACTTAATAGACATAAACAAGTTATTATTGCAGGGCATATCTGTGTACCTTTTTTATTGACAAGGCTTTTTGTTTTATATAGTATAAAGACATGCATTTATGGTTTCTGTAAAGGCAAAATAATTCTATATTCAGAATTTCTGCCCTGTTTAGCATATATTTATATTTGGAGGAATAGCATGGATTCAGTTCCAAAGGTCGCAATTGTAATGGGAAGTGATTCCGATTACCCGGTTTTAGAAAAATGCATTAAAATCCTCAATGACTTTAGCATTGAAACAGATGTAACAGTCTGCTCCGCTCACAGAACCCCCGAAAAAGCCGCGGATTATGCCAAAAGCGCCGAGAAGAAAGGCTTCAGTGTTATTATCGCGGCCGCGGGCAAAGCTGCTCACCTCGCAGGAGTATTGGCAGCATATACAGTTTTGCCGGTTATAGGTTTACCCATTCAATCTTCCACGCTTGACGGTCTTGATTCATTGCTGTCAATTGTTCAGATGCCTTCGGGCGTTCCCGTGGCCACTGTTGCAATAAACGGAGGCGAAAACGCGGCTCTTTTGGCTGTTCAGATTCTTGGAGTGAAATATCCTGAAATCCGTGTTAAATTGCATCAATATAAAGAGAGTATGAAAAAAGCGGTTGATGAAAAAGACAGGCAGCTCAAGGAAAAATTAAAATTACTTTGATTCCGGTAAGAAGTGGAGGTTTTGCCATGGCAAACTATAAAGAAGCCGGTGTTGATGTGCAAGCCGGCTATAAAGCAGTTGAACTGATGAAAAAACATATCGAAAAAACAATGAGACCTGAGGTTGTATCAGATATAGGAGGTTTTGGCGGGGTTTTTTCATTGGAAAGGTTTTCATTTAAAAGACCTGTTCTGGTTTCCGGAACAGACGGAGTCGGAACAAAACTAAAACTTGCTTTTCTTTTGGACAAACATGACACAGTGGGTATTGACTGTGTTGCAATGTGTGTTAATGATATAGTATGCAGTGGTGCTCAACCGTTGTTTTTTCTGGACTATATAGCGACCGGTAAATTGATTCCTGAAAAAATAGAAAAGATCGTCAAAGGAATATCCGACGGCTGCCAAATGGCAGGATGTGCGTTAATTGGTGGTGAGACAGCAGAAATGCCCGGTTTTTACCCCGGGGATGAATATGATTTGGCTGGTTTCTCCGTGGGGATAGCCGACAGGGATCATATAATAAACGGAAGCGGTATAATGCCTGGTGACAAGTTGATCGGTCTGGCGTCATCGGGTGTGCACAGTAATGGTTTTTCACTTGTTCGGAAAATATTTAAAATGGAATTGTCGTATCTTACTTCCTACAATGATTTTTTAAAGTCCACATTGGCAGACACTCTTTTATGCCCGACCAAAATTTATGTTAAACCGGTGTTAAGCCTGATTGAAATATTTGATATTAAGGGAATTGCCCATATTACGGGCGGCGGTTTTATTGAAAATATCCCAAGGATGATACCAAATGGACTAACGGCTGTAATAAATAAGGGAACCTGGCCGGTTCTTCCCGTATTTTCCCTGATTCAAAAGTTGGGTAATGTTTCAAAGACGGATATGAATAATACATTTAATATGGGTATTGGCATGGTTATTGCCGTTGGAGCCGATATTGCGGACAGCGTTGTTTCGTATCTGAATGAGCTGGGTGAAAAAGCTTATTGTATTGGTGATATTAAAAAGGGCGAGGAGCAAATCAGGATATGTTGAATATAGGAGTTATGGTCTCGGGCAGTGGAACGAATCTCCAGGCTATACTTGACAGAATCGACGACGGAACGCTTAAGAAATGCCGGGTTGTTACGGTGGTGGGCAGCAAAAGCGGTATTTATGCCCTGGAGCGCGCTGAAAAAAAAGGGATTCCAACTGCCGTTATAAAGCGGAAAGACTATCCGGGCATTGATGATTATGATAAAGCATTGATAGAACATATGAAAAAATATGATGTTAAACTGGTGGTTCTTGCAGGTTTTTTGAGCCTTTTGGGTGAGGGTTTTGTCAAGGCCTATGAAAATGCAATCATGAACATACATCCGTCATTGATTCCTGCCTTTTGCGGCAAAGGCTATTATGGTATTATTCCACACCGGAAGGCCCTGGAATATGGAGTTAAAATAACCGGTGCCACCGTGCATTTTGTAGAATCGGATTATGATTCAGGGCCCATTATTCTGCAGAAAGCACTGGAGGTTTTACCTGATGATACGCCTGAAACACTGCAGAAAAGGGTAATGGAACAAGCAGAACACATAATTCTTCCCGAGGCAATTCGTTTGTTTTCCGAGGGAAAACTGTCCGTTGAGGGAAGAAAAGTTATAATCAAGGAATAAAAAGGGATTGGGGATGTGGTTATGGTTAAAAGAGCGCTTATAAGTGTTTCCAATAAGGAAGGAATTGTGAAGTTTGCAAAAGAGTTGAGCTCTCTTGGAGTTGAAATTATTTCAACAGGGGGGACCTATGAGCTTCTTGCCAAAAACGGAATTAAGGTAACAGGCATATCGGAAATAACCGGTTTCCCGGAATGCCTTGCCGGCAGGGTGAAAACCCTTCATCCGAAAGTACACGGCGGGTTGCTGGCAGTAAGGAGCAATCCGGATCATATGAAGCAAATCAGGGACCTGGGTATTAAACCTATTGATATGGTGGTTGTTAACCTGTATCCGTTTAAACAGACAATTCAAAAAGAAAACGTCACCCTTGAAGAAGCCATTGAGAACATTGATATTGGCGGGCCGACCATGATACGCTCGGCAGCAAAGAATTACCAGGATGTTGTTGTTATAGTCGATCCCCAGGATTATGACATGGTGCTGAATGAACTTAAGGAAAACAATAATGTTTCCCTTAAGACAAAATTCCGGTTAAGTTTAAAGGTTTTTGAGCATACAAGCCATTATGACGCGTTAATACAACAATATTTGAGAACACAGATAAGTGATGATTCATTTCAGTCAACCCTTACATTGACTTATGAAAAAGCACAGGACATGAGGTATGGGGAAAACCCGCACCAGAAAGCAGTTTTCTACAGGGAAGCGGGGAATTGCAAGGCTTTTTTGACAGAAGCGGAGCAACTGCACGGAAAAGAACTGTCTTTTAATAATATAAACGATACAAACGGTGCTCTTGATTTATTAAAGGAGTTTGACGAGCCGACGGTTGTTGCCGTAAAGCACGCAAATCCATGCGGAGTGGGAAGTGGAGATACCATATACGAAGCATATATGAAAGCCTATGAAGCCGATACTGTTTCCATTTTCGGCGGGATTGTCGCGGCAAACAGGGTAATTGACGCGAAAACAGCGGAAGAAATGAACAAGATATTCCTTGAAATTGTTGTGGCTCCATCCTTTACAAAGGAAGCTCTTGAAATTCTCGGAATAAAAAAGAACATACGTCTTCTGAAACTGACTGATATAAGCCGTAAATACCCGAAAAATGCCATCGATATTAAAAAAGTCGGAGGAGGCCTGCTGGTACAGGAAATAAACAACTCCCTGTATAATGATGATGACCTGGTAGTGGTAACAAAAAAACAACCGACGGCAGAGGAACTTGAGACAATGAAATTTGCAATGAAGGTTGTGAAACATACAAAATCAAATGCCATTGTGGTCGCGAAATCAAAGCAGACAATTGGCATTGGTCCGGGGCAGCCAAACAGGATTACCGCTGCAATGCTGGCTATTGAACATGGCGGGGAAAAATGCAGAGGAGCAGTGATGGCTTCGGATGCGTTTTTCCCGTTCAGTGACTGCGTGGAAGCGGCAGCTAAAGCCGGTATTACAGCAATCATACAACCCGGAGGCTCGATCCGGGATCAGGAATCCATAGATGCCTGTGACAAGTATGGCATTGCAATGGTGTTTACCGGTATGAGACATTTCAAACATTAATGTTTGAACTTGTTTTATCATCAATAAATCAGAAATACAAAATCAGAAGCATCGATATATCAGAAACCCTCGCCTCTATTCCGCATTATTCAAGAAAGTGAAAGTGCGGGCGGCAGGTGGGGGATGAATGATTCAGTGAGGTATATCAGGGAGGGTAATAATGAATATACTCGTGGTTGGCTCAGGTGGGCGTGAGCATGCAATAATATGGAAGCTTGCGCAAAGCAGTAAAGCAGAAAAAATTTATTGTGCGCCAGGAAATGGCGGAATTGCAGATATTGCCGAATGCCTGCCTGTTGATGCCGTGGATATTGAGGGAATGGTACAGGCTACGAAACAAAAAAAGATTGATTTGGTTGTTGTTGCACCGGATGATCCGCTTGCAAAAGGTATGGTTGATGCCATGCAAAAAAATGGTATAAGGGCTTTCGGGCCAACTGCCGAAGCAGCCAGGATTGAATCCAGCAAGGGGTTTTCAAAAAACCTGATGAAGAAATATGGTATACCGACTGCAGACTATGCTTTGTTTTCAGATTGGGAGGAAGCTCTTGAATATCTTAACAATCAAAAATATCCTCTTGTGGTAAAAGCTGATGGTCTTGCTCTGGGAAAGGGTGTAATAATCTGCAGCAGTCAAAAGGAAGCAGAGGATGCCGTAATCGGCATTATGAAGGAAAAACGCTTTGGGGAGGCAGGCAGGAAAGTAGTTATCGAGGAATTTCTTGAGGGTACCGAGGTTTCCATATTGGCTTTTACCGACGGAAAAACAATTGTGCCCATGCCGGGCTCACAGGATCACAAGAGAGCGCTTGATGGTGATAAGGGCTTAAATACCGGTGGCATGGGAACGTTTTCACCAAGCCGGATATACACGCCTGAACTGGCACAAAACTGCATGGAGAAAATATACCTGCCTACAATTAACGCGTTAAACAGTGAGGGAATCACTTTTAAAGGAGTTTTATATTTCGGGCTGATACTAACGAAAGATGGTCCTAAAGTGCTGGAGTATAATGCCCGTTTCGGGGATCCTGAAACCCAGGTGGTTTTGCCTGCACTGGAAACTGACCTGGTTGACATTTTTGAAGCTGTAATAGACGGAAAACTGGACAGAATATCAGTCAATTGGAGTGAAAAGGCAAGTGTATGTGTTATTATGGCATCTGGAGGTTATCCTTCAAGCTATAAAAAAGGTTATGAAATAAAAGGAATTGAACAGGCGGAAGCGGATTCAAACATTATAGTTTTTCATGCCGGGACAAAAAAAGAGAAAGGCAGATACTATACAAACGGCGGTCGTGTTCTGGGGGTAACCGCTGTTGACACAGATTTGAGCAAAGCAAGGGAGAGGGCATATAGAGCCGTTGAGAAGATAAACTTTAAAGATGCCCATTACCGAAAGGATATCGGTCTGAACTCTTTCAGCTAATGCCAAAAATCGATCTGTTTATTTAAAAAACAAGAGATTCAGTTTGCATCCGAAGTTTATGCACTTGTTTTACTTACCCTGGATCTGGGTCAGCTCCGTTTCCAGTTCCTGTATGTTTGTGACCACAAGGTTTGTACGGATTAGTACAAGAGCCGGATCTTGCTCCTGGATGGATTTTTCCAGATCCGTAATTGACAGCTCAAGCATTTGGAATATATAGGATTTATTGTTTTCAACATTACTTTTTAATGTGTCCAGTTCTTGCTGCAGCTGCCTGGCTAAATCATAAGTCTTTTCCCAGTTGTTTTGTTTTACATAAAAATTTATGCCGGTAACAGTGCTTTTCAGCCGTTGTACTTCCGATGGGATGTTTGTTTTATAGTAGCTGAAAAATTCTGCAATCATTTGAGTCAGTTTGAACACGGCAATCCGGGCATTGGTTATGTTTTTATTTTTTACAGCTTTGGACAAGTCTGCAAGAGCGCTGCTGTAATCCTCTATTTTAACATAAGATACGCCCTTTTCCAGCAACTCCGGCTGTATGCTGTTCCATGTGAAATACATGCCATCTGACAGAACCTGTATCATTTTCCAGTTATCATTTTTCCATTGAGGAATTCCAAACAGGCTGTCTTCAAATTGAAAACCAACAGTTTTTTCCTGGATGGCAGGTTTTTGGGTTTCAAATTCCTCTGCGGTATTTTCATCTTCTGTTTTTTCCTTTTCATCATTGCCGGCAGCCATGGAATTATTGCCCTCTTTACTTTCTTCCTCTGTGCTACCTTTACCGGTTTTATTTCCGTTTTTCTCTTTTTCCTGATTTTCATCAGTTTTTTCTTCACGGGTTTGTTCAGACCTGCTGTCCTTGCTTTCTCCGGCAGACTACATGCCCGCAGAAGGCCTTTCCTTCTGTGAGGATATTTCGTTTATAAGTGATTGAATCTGTTGATTCTTCAGTTGTTCTATTCCATTCCTGACATTGAACATCGGACCGCCAAGAAGAGTAATAATCTGTTCAAGCTCCATGGTCGTTTTTTTCAATGTGTTTGGTATTTTTTCAAACTTTTTTTCGTCATTTGATGATGTATCTTTACCAGGACAGCCGGAAAAAGTTATTAAAGTAATGAAAACAACAGCCAGTAAAAAGCCTTTCTTTGTCATATTCCATTTCACCCCAACTTAAGTTTCTATTTTATTGTTTACTTATGAGGGGTATCTTATGCACAGGTATGACAAAGGTATGGGGTCTTTTTTGGGCTGAAACACCGCAATATTGGCAATGAAAATTATTACAGATGCAGTTTTTGCTGGATCGACCGAAGTATTTCGGCGGAATGAAGCAACTGCTTCCTTTCCTCATCGGATAACGGAACCTCCAGCACACGGTTTATTCCATTCCGATCTACTATTGAAGGAACGCTTATTGCAACGTCTTCTATGCCATATTGCCCCTGCAAAAGGCTTGATACCGTGAGTATGGAGTGCTCATCTCGCATTATTGCCTCAACGATTCTCTTAATTGCCAGCGCGACCGCGTAATAAGTGGCCCCTTTGGCTTTTATGATTTCATAGGCAGCATTTTTAACGCTTTCAAAAATTTCCATCCTGTTATGCCCTTCATTGCACTGACCGCAGAACTTACAGTAATCATCCATCGGCATGCCGGCAATTGTGGTAAGGCTCCAGACAGCCAGTTCAGAATCACCATGTTCGCCAATAATATAGCCATGGATGTTTCGCGGATCAAGACCAACATGCCTTCCAAGCAAAAACCGAAAACGGGCCGTATCCAGAACTGTTCCCGAACCTATTACTTTCTCTTTGGGCCAATCTGAAATTTTTGCAGTTACATAGGTAAGGATGTCAACAGGATTGGTTACAACCAGAATAATGGATTTATCGGGGGAGTTGTATCTGATCACATTTGATACGATGCTTTTAAAAATTTCCGCGTTTTTGTGGACCAGGTCAAGACGAGTTTCCCCTTCTTTTTGGTTGGCGCCCGCTGAAATGATTATGACATCGGAATCCCTGCTGTCTTCATAATCTCCCTGGTAAATTTTAACCGGAACGGCAAGGGGCATTCCGTGGTTAATGTCCATTGCCTCACCAATGGCTTTGGTTTTATTGATGTCTATTATTACAATTTCGGAGAAAAGCCCGCTCATCATTAGTGTGTAGGCAGCGGTGGAACCAACAAAACCTGCTCCGATAATCGTAACTTTTTGAATATCTTTTTTAATCATAATAAATTGCTCCTTTTATTTATATAATCCGGGCGGTTTTCTTCCGA
>JAAYGP010000189.1 GCA_012727625.1 Clostridiaceae bacterium | reverse complement strand
GTATCGTACCATGCAAAGGAGGGTTTGGCGTAAATTGATTCGTCACCCGGGTTTAAAAAGGCTTGTGCTATAATGGTAATTATCTCATTGGAGCCAGCGCCAAATACAAATTGCTCAGGCTTAAGGCCATGCTTTTCGGCCAGTTTGTTTCGCAAAACTGTAGCATTTCCGTCAGGATATAATGAAAGATCAGTCAATGCATCCGACAATGCGCGAATAACATTCTTTGAACACCCCAGGGGGTTTTCATTGGAAGCAAGTTTTATTACATCGGAAAGCCCCAGTTCCCTTTGAACATCGCTTATTGGCTTACCCGGAACGTATGGCTGTATGTTTTCCAACACATCTCTGTATGGCAGTGCCATAGTTAATCATCCTTTCTGTTATGCAAAAACTGTCTGGTGCAGAACCAAAAACCAGCATGAGGCTATTACACATATTTTAATTAAAAAGAAGCGTATTAGCAAGGAAAAAGAAAAGATATTTTTCACGCGACATCCCGATGGTTACTGTTCAGACCCTAATTCAGTTGCTTACAGGTAATATATTGTGCAATAGCGGAAACAAGTGCTTCATTCCGCCAAATTTTCCCTCTATTACACAATATCTTTTTACAGAGCCTGTGAACAGTAACCACTGGTAAGGCGCTTTATTTCCGAAGAATATTTTTGAAGCAGGCAATCTGCCTCCTTTTCGGTGCATCCTTCCGCATAAATATGTATAAACGGGTTATGTCCGTCCGGTATTATAATAATCCAGGAGTTGTGAAAATCTATTTTTATCCCGTCCAAAAGCATGACATGGGATGAGTTGTCCGAAAAAACGGTGCGCATTATTTTTCCGGTCAGTTCATTGGGGCACAAAATTTTGGCGTGTTTTAAATAATAAGATGGTATAAACTCTAAAAGGTTATCAACCGTGGTCTTGTTCACACTTAAAAACTCCAGGATTTTAATAAGTGACGCGACTGCATCGTACTGAATCATATACTGGTTTATAGTTCCGGAATAAATATCGCTGTTCATAATCTCTCTCAGAAGATGATGTCTTGAGATTTTTGTTCTTTTCACATGTCCTCCGTACCTTTGCGCCATCTTTTCCAATACAAAGGTCATATTAACGGGAGCTTTTACAAGACAGCCGGGAACGCTTTTGAAAAGTATGAATGAGCTTAGCAGAAAAAACAGGTTATCTTCAATGATATTTCCACGGGAATCAAATAAAACAAGCCTTTCTCCGTTGCAGTCAATGTAAGCTGTCACGTCCGCGTTCATACATTGCGCCAGGTTATTTATATTATTGTCCTCAAAGTGTTCAACAAGCATTTCACCGTAAGTTTCAATATTAAGATCAGAAAATACATTCCGGATGAACA
The DNA here is from genome assembly GCA_012727625.1 of Clostridiaceae bacterium. Taxonomy (GTDB): domain Bacteria; phylum Bacillota; class Clostridia; order DSM-8532; family DSM-8532; genus JAAYGP01. The sequence continues at coordinate 2,210 of JAAYGP010000189.1, read as the reverse complement.
AAAGCATATCTTCACAGTTTGATATGATAAAAACTTTGAGCGGATTTTCTTTTATACAGTTAAGGTCAACTCTCTTTGACAGATTCTGCATATAGCTCACATAAAAATTATTCACAGGGCTTATGTCCAGGACTGAACCTGCACGGCATCTTAAAAAATCCTCTCTGTAAAACGCGTATTCAATATTTCTCTCCATGTTATTATCTATATTGGCACCGTTGGAATCAAAGATATTTATTTCAAGCCTGTCAATTGATTCAGAGCTTCTTCTTATGTGAACTCCTCCCTTTGCGTTATGAAAAAGAACAGCCTGTCTTGAAAGGGGGGTAGGCACATCGCCCGGGTTTAGAACAATAACGCCGACAGACATCAGGCCCGATATAAACGCGTATTTGAATAATTTGGAGGTTGGTTTTCTGTCGGATGAAACAATTACACTGCTTCCTCCGCCGAGTACTGATCCGTAGGAAGCTCCAAGTCTTGTGGCAAATTCCGGGGTTATGTCCACATTTATTATTCCTGAAACAAGACCGTTAACAAAAAGCGATGGGTTATGCTTTGCTGCCCAGACAATATTTCTGTCTATTAAAGATAAAGATTCTATTGTTTTATCAGGCCATATTCTGATATTAGGTTTTATTACTGAACGCTCGTGGACAACACACTCGTTTCCGATAACAGTGTTTTCGTAGGACAGGACATATTGCATAAGTCTTACGTTGTTGCCAAGAATGCTGCCGCGAAGCTCAGAACCTCTGCCGATTGCGCAATTGCTTAAGAGCAGGCTTCTTTTTATGGATACGTGGTCTTCTATAATGCAATTGTCTCCAATAACAGTGTAACTGTCTATAACTGCGTTATGGCCAATATAGCAGTTGTTTCCTATTACGCAGGGCCCGTTTATGACAGCATCAGGTTCTATAACGGTACCTTTTCCGACAAAAATATCTTGTGAAGTGCTGAACTCTCCTGCTCCGCTTCTACTTATTTCCCCGGTTCCTGCATTTCTGCCTGAAATATTTTGTGAATGGTCAGGTTCAGGCATGCATGGAATCAACTTCTGGTCAAGCATATCCCAGTTTGTTTTTAAATAGGATTCAGGAGAACCCACGTCGGACCAATAACAGTAGGTTGAATATCCCAAAAGGGGCAGTTTTTCCTTTATGAGCCTGGGGAAAAGATCCCTGCTCAAATCAAAAGGCTTGCCAGGTTCAATAAGTTCAAGAACCTCGGGGTTCATTACATAAACGCCTGTATTGATTGTGTCGCTTAAGATGTCGCGCTTGCATGGTTTCTCCCTGAATCCTGTAATGTAATCGTTGGAGTCGGTTAGCGCAATCCCAAAACTATGGGGGTTTTTGGCCTTTGTCAGAACCATTGTGGCCAATGCTTTTCTTTCAAAGTGAAAAGCGGCTGCCTCGTTCAAATTCATGTTTGTTACGCAGTCTCCGCACATAACCAAAAAAGGCTCGTCCAGAAAGGATGCTGAGTTTAATATGCTGCCTGCAGTGCCAAGAGGCTGATTTTCCATAAAATAGGATAATTTAACTCCCCAGTTTGATCCGTCCTTGAAATAGTTTTCAATTTCCTTAGGCATATACATCATTGTAATACCAATTTCCTTTATACCGTGCTTTTTCAGCAGCAAAATTGTATGCTCCAGCAAAGGTCTGTTTACTACAGGAATCATGGGTTTTGGAATCCTGCATGTCAGCGGGCGAAGCCTGGTTCCTTTACCACCTGCCAATATTAGTGCTTTCACAAAAATCTCTCCCTGATATTTTTATTTGAGCTGTGCTTATATTTAATATTTTTTAAAGAAGAACATAAGATGGTAAAGCTTATGCGCAATGAGCTGCTTTTTATGACAAACACCGGTCGGTGCTGAAACGCCGCAGGAAATAATGAGCCATCATAATGGCATAACAAACGACACTTTTAAAACGCGGAATCAAATAAAAAAATAGCAGAATTTGCTATTCCAGGCAGAACTGCTATTCATACATTAACCCATCAATTACCTTTTGATGAGATGAGTCATGAAAGCTTAAGATGGGAGATTTCCTTTTACAAATTGCTGGAGTATAATTATTTGCTAAAAACTACTCTTGCCTTGTCTTCCCCAAGCTTTATAATACTGAGGTTTTCATTATAGTACTTTCCAACGCCTTTAATAATTCCGATCATAAAATCAATCATATTTCTTTCTG
>JAAYGP010000188.1 GCA_012727625.1 Clostridiaceae bacterium | reverse complement strand
GTGTAATCATTTTTATACTCCTCCCAAATGTGCTGTATATGGCATTCTACCATGTTCTATTATACCATATATAGCACAATTTGGCCTGGTTTTATGTCAAGTTTATCCCGAAGAATTTTCACTCTTCATTGCTGCATCAGGGATTCATTCAATTTTGTTATTTAGTTAATTGACTAAGTAAATGCAACCCCTAAAAAGAGAACTGGTTGCATTTAGTTTTACAATTCTTTGGTTGCACTTAGTCGGGAGTTTGACAGTTAGTCGCTAAAAAATTTCTTAAATTGTTAAAGTCATTCTTATCCGCCGACACTTTCGTTGTCATGAATAAGGCGGCTTTAATGTGGAGTCTTCAGATTTTTAATCGCTGCAAGCTCGTATTCGGAAGGAGCCAATACTGCATCTGCAAAGTCTATTATATAAATCTTTCCTTCTGCATCAATTAAAACATTGTCAGGATTCAGATCGCCATGAACATACACCGGGTCTGTTATTTTGTATTTTTTCAAGTATTCCTTGCGTTCAGTTTGAAAAATTAAAGGAAATTTACTCCAACGTTCATTATGCAGTGCTCTGTTTTTATCTTGGAACATACGGTGCTTTGAAGGAATATGCCTATAAATATTTTGAAAAAGTCGGAGAAACGAAGCTGGAGGGGTTATACAGGGAAGTTTTTAAGGACTGGATTGAAGCATTTAATATTAAGACAAACGAGGACATGATACTGCCTGATCCAAGGTCAAGGGTTGTTTCATTATTGAAAACCGCATATGAAAATGAAAAGGAAGCAGTTCGGATAATGGAATCTCTCACAGCATGACATCACAGCAAACCCATTGAAAATGGCAGATATACCGATCAAGGCAGCGGAATCACCATAAACATAGGAGATTCATGGCAACTTTCCTAAAGGGGTTCCGCTGCCAAAATAAATACTTCTTCATATCGAAGCTTGAATGGAACTGTCCCATTTTCAAAAAAAGTAAACAATGCCTTACTTCTGAACTGTCCTCAATCCATTCCAGAAAAGATAAAATGTGATAATAACAGATCCTATCACATCCGTATACCAGGTTACCGGATGCCCGGGTGCAATTGCAACTGCAGCCAGGGCAACAACAACGCAAATATCCGCGCATGCCTTTGCACGATACAATTTCTGCTGAACGGCCATAACTGCATCATAATTTTCACGGTTCAAAGCCCGGTAGCGCAGCCAAAACCAAGTGTTCACCAAAACACCAAGGGCAGCTACAACAAGACCCATAGTAACATTCCCGCCCACTTGATACGAAAATATGCGGAATATTGTGATAATTAACAGGATCACGGCGGAAAAAATCATTGCACCGCCTGTAAACCGTTCCGCCATACGTTCCATATGCGCTTGTTTATCCTCATTGGGTTCAGACATTTGCCGCAGCCTGCGGTAAACCCAAAAGGCAACGGCAATGGCAGCCAATTCCGTTGTACGGCGAAAAAAATCAGCAACCTGGGTTGCAGAAAAACTTAACAGGGCGGAAATCCCGGTCACAATAGGCCCGGGAGCGCTAAGCAGTAACGATGCAAGCAGGGTCTTTTCCCCCTTTGGCGAATTTTTTTGCATATTAACCTCCCAGATATGAAATGACAGAAACAATAATAAATGTGGAAACAGCCGCAGATAAAGGAACAGTTATCGTGTCTGATCCCCGAAGAGAGAATAATTCAACAACCGTGCAGACTGCCGCAACCAGTAGCGCAATCACTAAACACAGGTACCATGGAGCAATCTTATACACCAGTGTTGTCACAAATACCGCCAAAGAAGATAATGTAAACATGGCGAGGGTACCTTCCACAGTCTTTTTTCCTTCTATCATCCTGTGTTCAATAAAGTGCCGCCCAAATGCTTTTCCAACCAGTGCCGCAGCAGCATCACCCAATCCCCAGACCATTACGGCAACGGTTATAATGTACTTCCAGCCTGGTCCGAGCAATCCCCAGAAAACAGTAATCAGTACAATAACCATCAATGACAGAAGAAGCAGGCTCATCTTCACTTCGCCTTTGTTCCGTTCGGAAAAAATGCTTCCATATTGCGGAATGCGCTCTGCCAAAGTGAGTACCGGATATGCAATGAACGTAAATATGACCATGGCAAATACTGCTTTGTACCATTCAATAAATGAATTAACAAGCAACAGAATCAAGCAGGTACAAGCAATATGAAGAAATTTTCGAAACAATTCGTGCTTCATTAATCTATCTACTCTTTTCAATATTAACTCAGTTTTAATCTGAAAGCGGGAGATTAAATCGTAACCGCCAGATTACCATGAATCTCTCACCGGCATCAGGCAAGGGCCTTGACAGTCAAACACAATTATATTATATTGACACTGTGTTTATTTTGCAATCGACAGATGATTTAAAAACGTCATGTTTACAACAAAGCAACAATAAAATGTCGTTTTCAAAACAATTGAAGACAAAAAATCGCTTAAACCCCCAGTTGCGAAAAAAACGAGACAAGAATAAACATGGAAATGGCGGCAGATAACGGAACGGTTATGGTATCTGATCCCCTGAGGGAGAATAATTCAACAACCGCGCAAACAAGCGCGGCCATCAACGCGACAGCCAGGCACAGGTACCAGGGGCCTGCGCCTTGCAGCATCATTGTCGCAAATATCGCGAGGGAAGATGCCATGTACATGGCCAGGGTACCTTCCACCGTCTTTTTCCCTTCAATATGGCGATGTTCAATAAAGTGCCGCCCAAAGGCCTTTCCGATTAATGCAGCGGCGGCGTCGCCAAAGCCCCAGGCCATTATGGCCGCAATGATTATATATTTCCGGTCCACTCCAAGCAAGCCCCAGAATACAACAACCAGGACAATAACCATTACTGTAAGGATTAAGACGCTCTTTTTAACTTCGCCCTTCCTGCGCTCGTAAAAAAACTTCCCGTATTGCGGAAAATGCTCGGTCAGGGTGAGAACCGGGTACAAGACGGATACGAACACAAGCATGGCAATAACCGCGTCGTACCACTCGTTAAACGCATTGACAAGCACCAGGAGAAATAAAGTACATATAATGTGGAGAAATTTACGGAGCATCTCATTGAGCAGAGATTTATCTGCCCTTTTCTTTATAAAGCCGGATATTTTTCTCATACGGGCAATTAAACCGGCAGCAACAAGTTTTCCTTTCACTGAATACCCTCCATGCTGTCTCTTATTGGTTCCAGTCAAAATTTCTTGACATTTGCCATTAAATATATTATATTAACATTGTGTTTATTTTACAACCAACAGATGATTTTAAAACGTCATGTTTACAACACAATAGCATGTGCATGTTGTTTTTAAAACATATCTTGCCGAATACTTTAATCATGTCCGGAGGGATTTCTACATGGATGAAACAAGTATCAACAGGAAAATACGCTACACCCGGATGGTCCTGAAAGACAGCCTGCTGGAGCTTATGAAAGAGAAGCCGGTATCAAAAATAACGGTCAAGGAGATCTGCGAAAAAGCCGACATCAACCGGGCCACTTTTTATTCCCATTACTCGGATCCATATGGCCTGTTGCATAAAATTGAAAGTGAAACCCTGGAATGGGCTGAAAAAATGGTAACCACCATTCTTGCGCAGACGGATGAAAAAGAAATGATAAAAATTATTGAAAACATCCTCGAGTACATCGTCGACAACAAGAAACACATCCAGGTCCTGATGAGCGAACAGGGGGACATTAATTTCCAGAAACAGCTCCTGTCAATGATATATAACCGATGCGGCATATCGCCGACAAATGAAAAGAACGCGGATTCTTTGGCGGACGAGTATTACTTTGTTTTCGTCGTGAACGGAAGCGTCGGCCTGATCCAGTACTGGCTCAAAAGCGGCCAGAACAGGTCAGCCAGGGAAATGGCCGAAATCATCCATAACATGGCTTTTAAAACCCGGTAGAACAATTTGTCTTTACGTTTCTCACTGTTATTTTATCATTATCTCCAACCTGGCCGATCAGTAGCTCCCCTTTTGGATCGTGCCTTTTGATGTTGTTTTCCACAGACCTGGCGCTGAAGTAAATGATACACTGCCCCGTATACTTTCCAAGTTTGCTGCAAAGCCTTGAAAACTGCTCTTTATGATACTCGAAGTCAAACATGTCATTAATAATAACAGGGTCATACCTCCATATAACTCTTTATTTTCCAATCCTGCAGCTCAGCTCGCGGAAAGTTTTGATTATATCTTCTTTATCACGCAGTCCCTTTTCTACAGACTTGTCGTAGGGTGTTATTGTGAACTGGAAATAATATAAATAACCCAGCTTATCAATTATATCAAGCTTATCAAGCATATTCACCGGGTCCTTTGTCCAGAACACAATACAGTCAACAACATCGGGCGATAATGCTATTTTGCTGACCTGTGAATGATTCATAGGATTACGGGTTAAAACAAACCCGGCATGCAGCCTGTTTACCAGCCATTCGGAAAAATATGCGGGAATATCTGTTCTTCGTGAAGCACTCAGTATCATGATCCAATACCTCAAATCATTCCACGGACTCCTGTTTTCCCTGTGCCGGTTCACAACAGGGTCATTTCTCTCTTTTACAGATATTCCACATATGGTCAAGAGGTCCGCGTCCTTTCCCAAGGACAAGCATTGCTTTCAATGCACCCGATACATAATCCTTCGCCAGCTGGATTGACATTTCCAGGTCCAGGCCCCTGGCAAGACCGCAGGCAATGGCGCTGGACAAAGTGCATCCTGTACCATGGGTGTTTTCATTGTTGATTCTCTCCCCTTTGAACCACTTGCAGCTGTTATTGCGGTACAATAAATCATTGGCATCATTTATGTTATGTCCGCCCTTGCAAAGAACAGCACATCCGTATTTGTTGTTGATGATTTCCGCCGCTTTGATCAAATCCTCTTCATTTTCAATGGATACTCCTGATAAGATGGATGCTTCGGGAACGTTCGGCGTTAACAGGTCTGCCTGCCGTAACAGGCAGCTTTTCAATGTTTCTACCGCTTCATCCTGAAGAAGCTTCGAGCCGCTTGTTGAAACCATCACCGGGTCCAGGACAATGTTCCTTGCATTGTAGAACTTTAGCCTGTCCGATATGGTTTCAATCAGCTTAGCCGAAGAGACCATTCCAATCTTAACTGCATCAGGGAAGATATCTGTAAAAATACTATCCAGTTGTTTGCTCAAAAATTCCGGGGTAACTTCCATGATTCCTGTAACGCCGGTAGTATTCTGCGCTGTAAGTGCAGTAACCGCGCTCATGGCATATACTCCGTTCGCCGTCATAGTTTTGATATCCGCCTGTATTCCGGCACCTCCGCTTGAATCACTTCCTGCTATTGTCAATACTGTTTTCATTTTTTCTCCATCTCATTTCTAATATTGTTTTATTAAAGATGATGCTTTCATGAAAAAATCATTAAACCCATCCAGTTTTTCCAGGTAAATGTCGCTGATCCTCTTAATCTCATCCAGGTCGTCCATGTTGGAAGCGTCATATACGCCTGCTGTCCTAAAGCCTGCGTTTTTCGCCGTCTTAATTGCATACAGACCATCTTCAAAAACCCATGTATCCCGTGGAAGCGTTCCCATGTGTTCTGCTGAAACAAGGAATATATCCGGTTTTACCTTGCCTGCGCCTATTTCCGTTGAAGTAAATATTCTGAACCATCGGTTACTAAATCAGTTTCCCCCGATACCGCAACAGCGCCGCCTATCCACCTGGCCAGCGCGACAGCTGCATCTTTTGCATCATTCACCGAATCCGTGGAGTCGACGCCGCGGACTTTGGATACTTCGGTACCGCCTTTCAGACCTCACAGGCCAGCCAATGCAATGATTTCAGAGGCATTTCCCCTTATGATGGAAGGTTTATACTCTTTTAACTGATTTAACAGGCGGGTTCTGAGGGAACCAATGCTGATTGCAACGGGATCAAGCACCCATGGCTTTTTAGCCTCGTACAATGCTTTTGCGGTGCGAGGCAGTGTCTCTTCATAGACCGGCAAAAGGGTGCCAACGTTAATATAGGTGGCTCCGGCGGCCTTCGCCAGGAATTCACCTTCTGATATAATAACCTCAACCGCTACCGAAATCAAAGATTTCGAACGGGTGGTCAGGAACATGGTATCATAAATTATACAGACGATTTGTTACTGTTCGTAGATTTATGTAAAAGAAGCGGGTGGCTCGGGTGATTTCATGACGCAGGGCAACACCTTTCGAAGCACTGCTGCTTATGATAATGTAGAAGCGTGCGCCTGAGCGGCCCGGGATATGAAGACCTCTGCCAAACAATGTACTGATCCAATTGCGGGCAAATAAGTATGTGCTTTGCTGCCCAAGGAATGAAACACCCGAGACCGGGCCCGCGGATTGTCTGCTCCGGTTGCACCGAATGAAAAGCTGAAGCTGTTCATGAATTCATGATATAACATTCATAACAAGGCTTCCAGCACACATATTAATGTTTAATTTGACCTAAAAATGGTTTAGGGATTATTGTCATATAAATCCGCGAAAGTCATTTCTTAAAAAGCCTGAAGTGAAATAATTAATCATGCTTACAACATCATATACAGGCAAGCCGTATACCCTCTGAAGCTCAGCGGAAAAAGGAGGCATATTGGTACATTCCAAAACAAGTGCAGCAATGTCGGGATTTTGTTTTAAAAGCCTTCCCGTAACTTCAATCATATCATTTTTTGCTCGTTCACTGTCAAATTCGTTTGGCATGTTCATCAGAAAATCGCAAAAATATGTTCCTTCAAGACCAATGACGGCTTTTGGAATATTTTCTATCCCTACTCCTTCAAAATGGCGTTGAGTCAGTTTTTTCTCATAAGCAGTTACTATTCCGATCTTTCGTTTTTTTGGCATAAAGTCATAGATATATTTAACCTGCATGAGACTTGATGAAGCAAACGGAACATCCAGCTGAGCCTGAATTTCACGTTGAAATACGGCGAGAAAGCCGCAGCTTGTAAATATTGCTTTACATCCTTCCCTTGACAGTTCCTTTGCAGCGTCAGTAAAGAAGTTTACCAGCGAAATGTCCGGCTTGTTCACTACACTTTCATAATTAGCCTGTTCAATCACTTTGTATCTTACGGGAAAATCAAATGTAGTAGCATTTCCGATATCTCCGGGAATCCTCGGAAAGGATGTTTTTAACATCAGTATTCCTACAGGCTCTCCATAATTTGTTGTATTCCCTCGAAACAGTGCCATAGGGCAAACCTCCATAAATATCTATAAAACTAAATTTAAAAGATCAGAAATTAGCAGTATACTCCTGGCTATGGCAAACCTGAAATTTGTCAGGCAAATCTTTTATATGAGAAATTCTCAACAGGGAACGACAATTCAGTATCAGATATTATCTCAGCAACCATCTCCCCGGTAAGCGGGGCAAGGCATATTCCATCTCCTTCATGACCAGCAGCCATTATAAATCCTTCAATTTCATCGACCTTGCCAATAACAGGCAAACCATCAGGAGTATATGGCCTTAGCCCGGAAAAACTTCTTATGAAGTTAACGTCTTCAAGGGCAGGTATAAATTTCACGGCACGGGCGGCAATATAATCAATGGCTTCAAGGGTAACGTCCCGGTCAAATCCCGAAAACTCACGGGTAAAACCCAGGAGCAGGGTACCATCGGCAGTCTGCTCAATGCAAAAACCTGTACCCATCCTGATGATTTTCTCCGGAAGCGTCTCCAGCATTTTAGGGTTAAGCTTTATAGCAGTCGTTCTTGCACATTGCATAGTTGTCTTTATAATCGGTGCCAGTGTCTCTGTAACAAGTATCTGTCCCCGCCTTGGTTTTATTGGTATATTTAAACCTGCCATTTTTGCCAAGTTTCCTGCCCATGTTCCTGCAGCATTGACTATATAATCGGCATAGTAAGATCCCGCAGTTGTATGAACTCCTATGGCACGCCCATTCTGTATTATTAAATCTGTAACCTCAGTATTTTCCATGATCTTGCATGTAAGATTTTTTGCAGCGGCAGCAAACGCAAACACCATCTTCATCGGATTAACCTTTCCCGCCGTAGGGCAATATAACCCGCCAATAAGAGATGGGCTGAGTGCAGGTTCTATTTTTCTCAGCTCATCAATCGAGTACATTGCCACATCAAGTCTTGTCTGTTCATGCTGCTCCTTAACCATGGAAGCAATATACGGATAGTCCTCTTCACGATCAACCACTTGAATGCTTCCGCAATTTTTTTCATACTCTATATCAATTCCGGCAGCGTCATGGAGTTCATATGCCAGCTGATCAAACATCCCGCCGCTTTGGATGCCCATATCAAGATGAATCCCCGGCTTTTTAGTATGATAAGTAATATAGCCATCGGTAGCTCCTGCAGTACCGGACGCAAGTTCAGATCTTTCAAGAAGCATTACTGAATAATTGCGCTTGCATAGGGAATATGCAACTGAAGTACCGATAACTCCTCCTCCTATTACTAAAACATCACATTTATTCGTCATCTTCTTCACCCTTAAACAAAGACAAGCGGACAGGCCGCACCGGGGGACGCTTTGTGGAAACAATAATTTGAGATATGGATTTTTTGGTCTTTTCAGAAATTATTCCTGCGATCAACCTTTCGCAAGTCTTTCCCTGACACAGGCCCATACCGGCTCTTGTTCTCCTTTTAACGCCATCTATGGTTTCGGCACCATCCTCGATTGCTTTCTCTATCTCTGAAAGCTTTACTTCCTCGCACCTGCAGATAATGATATCTTTCATCTTACCGCCTCATTTTCTCAAATAATCTATTGTCTTTTTAATACGCTTAAGCCCGTCAATCAATACAGAGCGGGGACATGCCACATTAATCCTTTCAAAGCCATAACCCGGCTCACCGAACATGTACCCTTCATCAAGCCAGATCTTACCTGTTTTAAGCAGGGCTTCATGAAATTCTTTTGGATCAAGCTTTAATCCTGAAAAATCTATCCATACCAAATAACCTGCCTGTGGTATCATCATCTTTGCTTCAGGTATATGCTCAGAAAGATATTCCTTTACGCATTCCACATTGTTCTTCAGGTATATCAGCAATTGATCCAGCCACTCATCACCATATTCGTAGGAAGCCATAAGCGCACTTATTCCAAATACATTCGGGCGCTTAATTCCAAGTCTGGCTATAAACCTGTCAAATATATCCTTGAGTGAAGGGTTCGGAATCATTATTAGCGATGTCTGGAGACCAGCAAGGTTAAAAGTTTTGCTTGGTGCGATAAATGTTATTGAATTGTCTGATATTTCCCTGGATACTGAAGCTGTAACTATATGCCTTTCGCCCGGCATCAGCAAATCACTGTGTATTTCGTCAGATACTATTATAATACCGTTTTCAATACAAATCATGCCCAGCCTTTCAATCTCTTCCCTTGTCCAAAGCCGTCCTCCCGGGTTGTGAGGACTGCAGAAATAGAACATCTTGACTTCCGGCTCTTTAGCCTTTTTTTCGAAATCATCGAAGTCAATTTCATACCTTTGATTCCTGTATATCAATTGCGAAGCACTGACTCCAATTCCATTCCTCTGTGCAGCTTCAAAAAAAGGATAATATACAGGCGTCAGCATTATGATCCTGTCACCCGGTTTGACCATGCATTGCGCAAGAAAATGAAGCCCGGGGACAACACCGGGGCAGTGGGAAAACCACTGCTCTTCCGGTTTGAATCCATGACGCCTTTCAACCCATTTAGCTGCTATATCATAATAGTTCCCGGGAGTAATTCCATAGCCAAACACCGGATGTTCCAGTCTTTTTTTCAATGCCATCAATATAGGGTCTGCAATGGCAAAATCCATGTCTGCAACCCACATTGGCAGCACGCCTTCTTCGACAGTATCCCATTTTAAGCAGTTGCTGTTTTTTCTGTCGATTATTTTATCAAAATCGTATTTCATATTAGTCTCCAATTTGTTCTCATAATTATATGGCATTACATAAACTCTGTATGAAGAGCATTAAATGGCTCCCAGGCTGACCAGCCTGTTCCTGATTGCCTTTTTCTCATCACCAGTGGCCGGTATGAACGGTGAACGGGGATAACACTTTACAATTCCCCTGATCTCAAGCATTGCATACACCGCAAGCTGGGTTGATCTGGCAAGATACATTATGTCCCTCAGCTCGTTTACCTCAAACTGCGTACTGCGGCATGCTTCGTAATCTTTCATTACAGCCTGTTCATACATTTTTCTGCATATCTCCGGAAATACATTCCCAATCCCGGGAATGAAAGCGTTGCAGCCAAGTACGGAGGCAGAAAGCCACATCGCTTCCGTTCCAAGAGCCACGTCAAAATTGTCATCCTTTAAAAGGCGCATATAATTGGCGTGCATTATTATATCAAAGGTGGCATCCTTTATTCCCCTGACGCCTATTGACTTAAGCCTTTTAACAAGTGACAAGCTCATCGGGTAACCCTGAAACTGAGGATTATTATAAACATAAACAGGACAGTCTTTTGCGGCCTTTAGTATATCATCATAATACCGGCATATACTGTCATCATTGTATTTATAATAAAAAGGACCTACTGCTGAAACCGCTGCTGCTCCGCTTTTAACCGCATACTCCGTAAGTCTTGCTGCAGATTTGCCGTCTCCTGTACCAACATGAGCAACGACCGGAATCTTCCCGCTTATTGCATCAATCGTGGTTTTATATACCAGTTTGCGTTCTTCCTCAGTCATGAGCGCACAGGAACCATAAGAACCTGTTACAAACAAGCCATCCACCCTGGTGCCAAGAAACTCCACCAGCTTTTTCAATGCTTCCAAATCCAGCTGACCATCCTCGGTAAAAGGAGTGATCAATGGAGGAATAACGCCTTTCATCTTAAACATTTCTTCACCCCGCTAATTTTTATAATTATATACTAAAAGAATGCCCTCAACAGTCAGATCAGAAAGAATCTGCTTGTCATAATACTTGATTATTCGTATTGTTCCATCATATTTTTCCTTGAAAAACCTTTCGTATAAATTACACCTGTTTTCCTGACCAAAAAAAACATATGTATCAGTGAAATAACCGCGCTTTACAAATTCATCAATTGCAATCATATCATCATAGGCTATGATGGAGTTAACAAACAGGTTTCTCTCTGAGTGTGTTGTGTCAAGAAGTATTTCCATAATTCTTGTCAGAAGAAAAGATCTTAACAAACCCGTTTGCCTGACAGTTTCAAAAGCAGCTTCAATTATTTCATTTTTACGGTCCGGTAAAACAGGATTTGTGTCATTTCCTGCAACAGACTTGCCAATAAATGTTTTCGACAAGAGTGCTTCATAAATCTGCCCGCTGAGAGTTGTTGTACTTGCAGCAATTTTCCCTTCAGATGTTATATGTATAATTTTTGTGTTTGAGCTAAGCACAACAATATTTATTGGCAGTATGTCCTTCATACGGTCAGCAAGTGCCATGCACTGAACTTCTTCTCCCCTCATGAAATCCACATGACCAAGGTTTTTAATTGAAGACCTGTCAATTCCTGCATTCTTCACTCCCGGGATCAGTACTATGGGTATGTCAATATCAAGAAGCCGCTCGCTGTCCTTAAATTGTCGCATTCCCATCGACAACTCATGCAGTCCCACGGGGGCAGTAAGATGAGGGAGTTCAAACAACCCAAGCTCCGATGTGATCATTCCTGAAGCAACTATTACATCAATCTGTTCGTGTTTGATTCCATTTTTGAAGAGGACCGATTCAAATAACTCCTTTAAGCCTTCCTTCAGAAGCTTGTTATTTCCGGAAACCGCACTGTCACGTACTCCAATTTTCTTTTCAGCCCGGGCTGCTATTCCTCCCTCATCATTCACTATACTTAGTCTCGTGTTTCTGGTACCGCAATCAATAACACATATCAAAGAAAATTACCCCCCTGTGGAATAGGGGCTTAGATTGCCCCTATTTTTGCATAAGTTTCCGCCAAAGTTGCTCCATTAAGCAGACTCTCACGAACCTTATTCTCCTTGAGTACGATTTCCAATGCACGCTCGAAGACTTCCTCAGCTATATCTTCAGGAATAATTGCAACTCCATCAATATCACCAAACACATAATCGCCTGGTCTGATAAGGACGCCATCAATAAGAATCGGTATCTGGCATTCGGTTACCTCGCATCTTCCTTTGGAAGTTGTGGGAAGTGCACCCTTGTAGAAAAGCGGAAAATTCATTTGCTGCATACGGCTTAAGTCTCTTGCCATACCATCGATTATAGCGCCCTGACCTTTTTTTACAGTGATCGCAGTTGCAAGAAGCTCTCCCATTATGGCGCAATTGTAGCTTCCACGGGTAGCTAAAATATAAACCTCTCCCTCTTTAATCTGATCTATGACTTTACATTGAGCAACAAGAGGGTTTTCGGGCATTGTATATACCTGCGTTCCTATACTCGTAAATGCTCTTCCGAATAGTTTTGTATCCGGGTTCAGCACTCTGAAGCCATTTCCAAGAGACTGGTTTCTATATCCCATTCCATCCATTACATCACATATTATGGCTGTATAAAGATTTTCTTTTATGTATTCACTTTCATATTTCATAACTAGTATCCTTCCTTGTTCTATATTATTCGAGTATCAGCTTAACAGCTTCATCGCAAAGCTGCTGATCCTCATCCGAAGTCCATCCGCTGACTCCAATGGCTCCGATTGCTTCGCCATTTGCGTTACGAACAGGTGATGAACCGATTAAAGTTGTCATTTTTGGATCACAGAAAACATTAACATCTATATTATCACGCTGGCATAGTTCTTTAAATTCTCTTCCCGTTCGAGTCATTTTAGCTGCGGTATAAGCTTTGTGATATGCAAATGAAATTCCTCTTACATGAAAACCATCCATGATATTGGCATAAACTATGTTCCCTGCATCATCAGTAATGACAACAGCAAGTGGCCTGTTAGCCTTAAAACCCTTTTCCAGCACATAATCACTCATCTTTTTGCACATCTCATAAGTTATTTGCCTAGCCATTAGTAAGACCTCCATAAAATAGTATTTTTATAAATAACCTTTATATTTTTCAGGTACGACAGCACTATAAACATATTTAATGAATGTAATTATATCAAATACCGGTAATCCTACCGCCTCCCGGATGTAATACGAATAAGGAGGCATATTTGTACATTCAAGAACAATTGCTCCTACATAATCTGTAGAAAGAACATTTTCATTAATTAATTATCTTGCAAAAAAATCAAAACCTGTCGTGCTTTCTGAAATAAGTAAAGCATGTAAACTTCCGCTTGCTACAACCCATAGATTATTGGC
>JAAYGP010000187.1 GCA_012727625.1 Clostridiaceae bacterium | reverse complement strand
TCACTTTGCTTTGTTAGTTGAAATGAATAATCGAGCAGAGGGAATTTTCTTCCACCATAACTCCACATTGCATGCTGATCCGCATCAGGCGGCTCAATCATACATATATAAGCAACTCACAACTTTGTAAGCCGCATTACTTTTAACTTCCAAACAGTGCAAGAAATACACCTGCTGCAACCGCAGAGCCTATGACACCTGCAACATTTGGCCCCATGGCATGCATTAGCAAAAAGTTTGACGGGTTAGCTTTCTGCCCCTCTATCTGTGACACTCTTGCTGCCATCGGTACGGCAGAAACCCCGGCAGAACCTATTAATGGATTGATTTTCCCACCGGACAGCCAACACATCAGTTTACCGATAAGTAAGCCTCCAACAGTACTGAATATGAATGCAAGCAATCCGAGCCCAATAATTGCAAGAGTTTCAGGCTGGAGAAAATTATCACCGACAGCCGTCGCCCCAACAGTTACACCCAGAAAAACAGTCACAATATTCATTAAAGCATTCTGAACCGTGTCTGACAAACGTGCAACTACACCGGACTCCTTAAACAGGTTACCCAGCATAAGCATTCCGATAAGAGGTGCAACGTCCGGTAAAAGCAGTATACAGAATATGCTTACGACTATTGGGAAACATATTTTTTCAGTCTTTGAAACTTCCCTTAGCTGTACCATTTTTATTTCCCGTTCTTCCTTTGTTGTAAGCGCTCTCATAATAGGCGGTTGTATCATCGGAATTAATGCCATATAGGAATAAGCCGCTATGGCAATGGCCGGTAAAAGCAAAGGAGCCAGTTTTGTTGTAACGTATATGGCCGTAGGCCCGTCAGCCCCGCCAATAATACTGATGGATGCCGCTTCTTCAGGTTTAAACCCGAAAGCAATAGCTATTAAAAACGCCATTGCTACACCAAATTGAGCACCTGCCCCCATAAGCAGGCTTGAAGGTCTTGCGATAAGAGGTCCAAAATCGGTCATCGCTCCAATACCAAGAAAGATTAATGACGGATAAATCCCCAGTTTTACTCCCTGGTACAAATAATAAAGAAGCCCTCCCGGTTTTCCGTCAGCCGGTTCCGCCATAAGGCCGGCAAGGGGAAGATTGGCAAGAAGAACACCAAATGCTATCGGAAGCAGCAAAAGCGGCTCGAATTTTTTCACTATTGCAAGATATATAAGAACACAAGCTACCACAATCATAGCAAAATGTTGCCACGAAAGCGATGCAAATCCGGAACTCTCCCAAATTGTTTTCAATGAATCTATAAACATAATTGCCCCCCTCTACTGTATTGAAACAAGGTTGTCTCCTGTGGAAACAGACGCGCCTTTTGAAACAAAAATCTGTGAAACCACACCGTCCCGGGGAGCCAGTATTTCATTTTCCATCTTCATCGCTTCAAGGATTATCAGAATGTCTCCCTCCTTAACACGTGCGCCCTGATTAACCTTTATGTCCAGAACAGTTCCGGGCATTGGCACTTTAACCACTTCAGCACTGCTTTGGGCAACAGGTGCAGGTGACGGGGCAGCTGCGGGCGCAGTCTCCGGTGCCCTTGTTGCTGCGGCTGCCGGTGCAGGAGTATTCTGAATGTTAATTTCTCTAGTTTTTAAAATATTTGCTTTTCCTCTTTCAACTTCAACTTCATATTCTTTATTATTAATTGTTACTGTATATATCATATTATCAACTCCCCTTTATTCAGTTTTTGGCCTTAATCGACTTAAAGCGCAGCTCTTCCAATGGTATACCCGATTCTTCACTTACTATTGCCATGATCATGGCAGCAGTGGGTTCGTCAACATTTTGAAGCTTAAGCTCACCACAGGACAGTTCCGGTCCGGTTTCCTCCATTATGGCAGGTTCGGAAACCGGCAGGTTTTCTTCTGCCTTGCCGGTGAGCAAAGCTATTATTACTGAAAACAGCTTTATTAACAGCAATAACACGATTAACACAAAAAATACTACCGCCATACAGAACAATGCGTACGGAACACTTTCAAGTACTGTCATTTACTATCCTCCTGCTTCCTTTTTATTGTATAAGTAATCGTACGGGACTCACATTCTTCCCTTTCCTTAAAGAATTTTTCCGCGACCTGTGGAAATGCGATATAGGAAAGTACATCCTCGTCACTTCTTGCAAGATCTCCGAGCTCTTTTTTGGTTTTCTCAAATACAGGCTCAAGGGTTTCAGCAAAACGAACAGTAATCGGCTTTTCATCTCCCAACACCTTTTTTTCAAGGTCTTTGGCAATTTCTCCGGGTGCTCGTCCATATTCGCCTCTTAAATATGCCTTTACTTCCTTTGATACATTTTTATAACGCTCTCCTGATATAACATTCAAAACTGCCTGAACCCCGACCATCTGGCTCATAGGAGTAACAAGAGGAGGATATCCGAGATCCTTTCTTACCTGCGGTGTTTCAATCAACACTTCCTCAAGCCTGTCTATTGCATTTTGCGCTTTCAGCTGAGCAATAAGATTAGACAGCATTCCACCGGGAATCTGGTAATTAAGTGCATCTGTTTCGGTACCCATAACAAAGGCATCCAATTTGCCCTCTGAAATATAATCTGCTTTTATTGGCTTGAAATAATCATTTATTTCTTTAAGAGTCTTATTATTAAGACCGGTTTCATAACCCATTTGCTTCAGCGCGTAGTTAAGGGTTTCTGTCGCAGGCTGAGATGTACCGCCTGAGAATGATGAAATGGCAGTGTCGATACCGTCGCATCCGGCCTCAACAGCCTTAACCAATGTTATCGGTCCCAATCCTGTTGTGGAATGGGTGTGCAGGAATACAGGAAGTTTAACACTGTTTTTTAAAGCTTTTACTAAATCATAAGCTTCCTGGGGGCCCATAATCCCTGCCATGTCTTTTATGCAAATGGAATGCACCCCAAGGCTTTCGAGTTGCTTACCCATTTGTACATATTTCTCCAGGTTATGAATAGGGCTTGTAGTGTAGCAAATACATCCCTGGGCATGGGCTCCCTGCTTCAGCGTTTCGTCCACTGCAACTTCAATATTGCGGAAATCATTCAGGGCGTCGAATATGCGGAAAATATCCATTCCGTTTTTAACCGCATGGTCAACAAAAAGCCTGACCACATCATCCGGATAATGCTTATAGCCAAGGATATTCTGACCCCTGAGCAGCATCTGCAGCTTTGTGTTTTTAACTTTCGATTTAATTTTTCTCAGTCTTTCCCATGGATCTTCACTCAGATACCTCAGGCATGAATCAAAGGTTGCGCCACCCCAGCACTCCAAAGAGTAGTAACCCGCTCTGTCCAATACTTCCAATATTTCCTCAAAATCGGAAAACGGCATTCTTGTGGCAATCAAAGACTGGTTGGCATCACGTAGT
Organism: Clostridiaceae bacterium; assembly: GCA_012727625.1. Taxonomy (GTDB): domain Bacteria; phylum Bacillota; class Clostridia; order DSM-8532; family DSM-8532; genus JAAYGP01. The sequence goes on along the minus strand of JAAYGP010000187.1, from coordinate 10,478 downwards.
ACAGTTTCTGTAAAATTGACTTTCATATGCGTATTTACTCCTTTTTTTAACTAGTATTACTAATATCAAATAAAAAGGGCATTGAACCTTTAAATAAGCTCTCCACCCTGACAGCTCAAACTTATGCTTAAACTTAATTCAAACTACAGCTTAAGCTTTTGCTTAAAAAAACTACGTAAACTATAACTTAAACTTTAGCTTAAACTATAATTTAAACCTTAGCTTAGACTTTAGCTAAACTTGAAAGCAGTTTATCTGCCCACCGAGAATTCTTTGTTTAGAAATTAACAATCTTAATTTTACTATAATTTCGCAAAGAAATCAAGCTAAAAACTTGTTTTTCAAGATTTAATATGTCCCTGGTTACTGTTCACAGGTTCTGTTAAAAGATATTGTGCAATAAAGGAAACTTCAGAGGAATGAAGCTTAGAGATATTGCTTTAACTTACCAGTTCCTGCAAATGAAGCTCTTGTTTCCGCCATTGCACAATAACTGACCTGTTAAGTAACTGAATCAGGGTGTGGACAGTAAACTGTTATAAAGCTGCTGTTTGGCTCATGTCTCCTTTTATTTCACAATTTATTGCATAATATTTATAATTGGAACCTATAGGCAGTAACATTTATGTGTTTATATAAAAAATGGTTTTAAAAGATAATACCCCGTATTCCGACACGGGGTATTTCTTCTTTATGTTATATTATCAGGCTGGGCTGCATCCTGTTATAAATATAATGTCCTGGCATTTTTACTTTATGTTATACGAATCAGTTATTCTGAACAGACATTCAGAATATTTTTCCATCAGGTGTTTCACTTTACTGTGTATGGATTAGCTTGGGATCTCTGGCTGCTTTAGCCTCATCCAGCCTTAGTACGCTTGTTGTGTATGGAGCGCCTTTCACTTTTTCCGGTTCCTCCTTGATTTCCTCTGAAATTTTTATCATTGCATCTATAAATTCATCCAGGGTTTCCTTGCTTTCGGTCTCGGTAGGTTCAATCATAAGGGCTTCCTTCACTATCAGAGGAAAATATATTGTAGGCGGATGATACCCATAATCAAGCAGGCGCTTTGCAATATCAAGGGTTGATGCTCCCATATCCTTTTGCTTCTGCCCCGAAAATACCACTTCATGCATGCATATTCTGTCATAGGGCAGCTTGTAGTATTCCTTTAGCTTGTGCATGATATAGTTTGCGTTTAATACGGACGTTTGAGCCACATCCTTAAAACCGTTGGCGCCGAGTGAACATATATAGGCATAGGCTTTAACCACAACACCGAAATTACCGTAGAATGATCTGACTTTGCCTATGGATAACGGACGGTTGTAATCCAGATAATACCCTGATTCATTCTTTTCAATTACAGGCTCCGGCAAAAACGGGATCAAATCCTTTTTAACCCCTACCGGTCCTGAGCCCGGCCCGCCTCCGCCATGGGGCGTGCTGAATGTTTTATGCAGATTTAAATGAACAACGTCAAAGCCCATATCCCCCGGTCTGGATATGCCGACAATGGCATTTGCATTTGCGCCGTCATAATACAGTAATCCGCCTGCGGCATGTACAACTTCGGCAATTTTCACTATATTCTCCTCAAACAGACCCAATGTGTTGGGATTTGTCAGCATAAGCCCAGCCACTTCATCATTCATCAGTGATTTTAAAGCTTCTATGTCCACTCCGCCGCGTTCATCGGATTTAACTTCCGACACATCAAAGCCGGTTATCGCTGCTGAAGCAGGATTTGTTCCGTGGGCGGAATCCGGCACTATAATTTTTTTCCTTTTAAAGTCTCCCCTGTTTTCATGGTAAGCCTTTATAATCATAAGTCCTGTCATTTCTCCATGAGCACCTGCGGCCGGCTGGAGTGAAACCCTGTCCATGCCCGTTATTTCAGACAGCATCCTGTCTGTCTCGTATAGCAGCTCCAGGCACCCCTGCACGGTTTCTTCCGGCTGATACGGATGAACTTTTGCAAAACCATCCAGATTTGCCATATCCTCATTTACTTTGGGATTGTATTTCATTGTACATGACCCGAGAGGATAAAAACCTGAATCAACACCATAATTCATCTGAGAAAGCCTGGTATAATGCCTTACAGCATCAACTTCCGAAACTTCCGGCAATTCTGCCTCTGTCTCTCTTATAAACTTACCAGGTATTAAATTCGAAATATCAGTATATGGAACATCGCAATCCGGCAATGTGACAGCTTTCCTTCCCGGAACACTCATTTCAAAAATCAATGACTTGTCCTTTTTCTTCATAAAGATACCACCTCCCTGACCAGGCGATCAATGTCCTCCCTGGTACGTTTTTCAGTAACAGCGAGTAACCATCCGTCCTTAAGATCGGGATAGGTTTTCCCAAGTTCATAGCCGCCGATAATTTTCTTTTCAATAAGCTTTTTGTTAAGCTCTGCCACATCATATTTATATCTTAAAACAAATTCCCTGAAAAACGGCATATTAAATGCAGGTTCAAATAATCCTGTCTTTATAAGCTGTTCATAGGCGTAATGAGCTTTTTGGGCGCTAAGTAATGCAACCTCCTTTAAGCCCTTTTTCCCCATAACAGTAAGGTAAACGGCGGCTGAAAGAGCGTTGAGGGATTGGTTTGAACAGATGTTTGAAGTTGCTTTTTCTCTTCTTATATGTTGTTCCCTGGTTTGCAATGTCAGGACAAAACCTCTTTTCCCCTCTCTGTCAACAGTTTCTCCCACAATCCTGCCGGGCATTTTTCTCATAAGCTCTTTTTTAGCCGCGAAAAAACCCAGATATGGCCCACCATAGCTTAATGGATTGCCAAGGGATTGGCCTTCGCCAACAGCAATATCCGCGCCTGCTTCACCCGGGGATTTCAATATGGCCAGAGAAATCGGATCGCAGCATGCGATAACCAGTGATTTGTTTTTATGTGCAATCTCCTCCATTTCCTCAATATCTTCAATTGCACCAAAGAAATTGGGATTCTGAATTATAACAGCGGCAGTATCATCAGAAATTTTACTCTCAATATCGTTAATATCGGTTCTTCCATCTTTTATCGATGATACAACTACCTTGTATCCGGCAAACCGGGCATATGTGGATAAAACTTCCCGGTATTCAGGATGAACACATTCGGGTATCAGAACTTCCTTTCGCCTTGTAACACTGCATGCCATGGAAGCCGCTTCCGCAAGGGCAGATGCCCCGTCATACATTGACGCGTTGGACACGTCCATACCTGTAAGACGGCATATCATGGTCTGGTATTCAAATATAGCCTGCAGCGTTCCCTGGCTTATTTCCGGCTGGTAAGGCGTATAAGCCGTATAAAACTCCTGTCTTGATATAATATGCCTTACCACGCTTGGAATATAGTGATCATATGCCCCGGCACCCAAAAAGCAGGTATATTCATCAGTGTTGCAGTTTTTTCGCGCCATCTGGCTCATATGCCTTACAAGCTCCATTTCCGGCTTAGCTTCCGGCAAATCAAGCTTACGCTTCAGCCTGACACTTTCAGGTATGTCGCTGAACAAGTCGTCAACAGATGCAACACCAATTTCCGAAAGCATCTTATGCTTCTGGGACGCAGTATTGGGAATATACGCTGACATATTTACGCTTCCTCCTTGCAGTATTTTTCATACTCACCGGCATCAAGAAGCTTGTCAAGCTCGGACAAATCGCTAAGCTCCAGAACAGCAATCCAGCTTTCATACGGTGCTTCATTAATTTTTTCCGGACTTTCCTCCAATTCTTCGTTTACTTCCGCCACAACACCCGAAACCGGAGTATACACATCAGAAGCTGCCTTAACGGATTCAACCACTCCCAGTACGTCACCCGAGTTCAATTCAGCTCCTGTTTCCGGCAATTCAACAAATACAATCTCACCAAGGGAGTTTTGCGCATGATCGGTAATGCCTATATATGCCTTGTTACCGTCAACCTTAACCCATTCATGCTCCTTTGAATACTTCAAACCTTCCACTGTTTTCATAATTTCCCTCCGTTTCACCGCTTATCAAAGCGGAATTATTTTTTATATTTTTTTTTATAGAACGGCAGTTTCACCGTCTTTGCCCTTAAAGCCCTGTTTCTTATAATTATATCTATTTCAGCGTCCTCACTGTCAATGCCTGATTCAACAAGAGCCATTCCTAAATTCTTACCAAGGGTCGGTGAAAAACTGCCCGAGGTAACAGACCCAACTTTTCTGCCATATACCTGGACTTCATAACCGCTTCTCGGGATTCCCCTGTCAACCATTTCAAAACCAGTAAGAACCCTCTTAAGTCCCTGTTCCTGCTGCCTTACAAGAGCCTCCTTACCGATAAAGTCATCCTTATCAAGCTTAACAAACCTGGAAAGTCCGGCTTCAAGAGGTGATGTATCCTGGGATATTTCATGTCCGTAAAGTGGCAGAGCAGCTTCAAACCGTAATGTATCCCTGGCTCCCAACCCAACCGGAACCAGCCCGTCTTCCCTGCCTGCCTCCAATATACTCTCCCACAGATAAACGGCGGATTCTGAATTTATATATATTTCAAAACCATCCTCCCCGGTATATCCTGTTCTTGATACTATAGCCTTTACACCGCTTATCGATACATCCGGCATGAAACGGAAAAAACCTATATCAGACAACGGTGTATCCGTAAGTTTCTGAAGAATAGCTTCAGCCCCGGGTCCCTGCAAAGCGAGCTGGGCATAGCTGTCTGACACATTTATTATTTCAGCCCGGCCTTTTGCATTTTCCCTGATCCAATTATAATCCTTTTCCGTGTTGCCTGCATTTACAATCAAAAGATAATACTTCTCAGAGTATTTGTAAATAAGCAGATCATCCACAACTCCGCCGTCCGGGTAGCACATCGGCGAATAAATTATGCGATATTCCCCGGCTCCAATGATATTGTTGGTAACCAGCCTTTGAATAATAGTTTCAGCATCCTGCCCCTTTACAATGATTTCACCCATGTGGGAAACATCAAAAAGACCTGCGGCTTTCCTGACCTGATTATGCTCCTCAATAATCCCCTTGTATTGAACAGGCAGAGCCCATCCGCCAAAGTCGATAATTTTGCCGCCCAGTTCGCAATGTTTTTCATATATAGGTGTTTTCTTCACTGAAATACCTCCCGTTTTTCATATTAACACAGCCCCCTCCGAATATGTAAAAAGGAAGATAGCAAAGAAGCTGCCATCCTCCTCTGTCTGCTGACCTGAGAGACCTGCATGAAATCAAAATCTTAAAAACACGGCTGAAATAGCTTCTGTAACCATTGGCATAACAGGATTATAAAAATTCCTGCTTTAAAACATGTTTTTTATTCCAGTTGCTTATGATAATATTATACTGCATAAACTTAAGAAAAAAACCAATTCAGCCAAATTAATTGTAGGTCACAGCCAATTCCTTTTCTATGCTTGAATAATTTTTAAGCATTTCGACAAAATATTTGACAACATCCGGATCGAATTGTGTTCCGGTACCATTTATTAATTGTTTAATGGCTGATTTTAAATCAAGCCTGGAGCGATAATGGCGATCCGACATCATTGCGTCAAACGCGTCGGCGACTGATACGATTCTTGCCAGAAAAGGAATTTCGTCGCCTTTAAGACCTTCCGGATATCCTTTACCATCAGGTCTTTCATGGTGGCATTTCACTACCGGAACCACATCTTTAAACATGGAAAGAACTGATAGTATTCTGGCCCCTTTAATCGGATGTTTCTTTATTTCTTCATATTCCTTGGGATCAAGTTTCTCACATTTCAACAGGATATCATCCGTTATGCTCATTTTCCCTATATCGTGGAAAAGCCCGGCGATCCTTAATGTTTCAATCTCATCCCGGGACAGACCGATAGCCTTGGCAATTCTTACACAATAATATGAAACCCGGTCTGAATGACCCCTGGTATATTCATCCTTGGTATCAACCACCTGTCTTAAGGCTTCAATTGTATCCATATAGCGAATTCTCAATTGTTCATAGGTATGGCTCAATTCTTCGTTTTTCATATTTACAAGTGAATGCAGAAATGCATTTGTCAGAGATGATGCCGCCTGAGCAGCATATATTTGTATCAGCTTATATCCTCCGGATAAATCGGTAACAGGGCTTTCTGTACTTTCAACATAGATAACGCCTATGCATTCGTTATATTCATTTACCAGTGGAAGTATTATGCCTGTATGCACAATATTAACCTGCCTGGTTATTTTAGCCTTTCCTATTTCATCCAAAAGCTGGGAATCAAGCATAGGCATGAAATCCGCAATATCAGTCTTAAATTTCCCAATGCCCCGGAAAATACTCTTTTTGGTTTCCCGCTGATCAATTATATTGTCAACCAAGATAAAAGCATTTTTGCTGTTTAACAAAGGGAGCAGCTCTACCAGAATATCTTCAAGAATACTTCCTAGCGGCTGCAACTGATATATTCTGGGTACCGATTTAAGTATTTTGTTAAGCCCGTCGCGGAATTGTTTTATTGTATTCATCATTGTTATGGATTTAACACCGGATTCTATCAGAAGCTGTAATTGGTCAAAACGATCACTCTTTTCACAATAACCCTGTATATCAAGTGCCTTTATTGTTTCCAAAGGGGGAGCCAAATCCTTATGCCCTGTAAGTAAAAGAATATACAGGTCTGTATTGAACTGACGTATAATTCTTACAACCTCATCACCGTGTATGGGCACCATTAAAAAATCCAGAATCATCATATCAAAATGTTCATTTCTTATTTTCTCAATAGCTTCAAGAGGATTGGTTACTCCTTCATAATAATATCCACTTCTTCTCAGCAAAATGGAAAGTGAATCAATAATCCCCTGTTCATCATCCACAATCAAAATTCTGATATCCTGCGATACTATATTTCGCTTTTTCCTCATATGAAATAATGCCCCCTAAGATTATATACATTTTTTCTATAAACCAACGAATCGTACCGAGGTTAATTCCATAGCAGTTTAACAGTGCGATTTCAGGTATTATTATGTAATCTCTTTGTACATAGTATATATTATTATCCCTGTGTCCTGCAAGAATAATTATAATACAGAAAAAACATACGTTTTCAATTATAATCTCGAACAGAATGTTAACAATTTCAAGCAATACTGCCGATAAATTTATAATATTCTGCCTATAATGCACATTTGTGCACTTTCAAATGTAATTTATTTAAAAATCAAGTCAAATCATTAAATAGCGCAGCTTTGTGGTAATTTCACCCAATGTTCAAATATCTCTAATTAAAATTTTTATGTATAGTAAATTTACCTAATTTAAGGTATAATATATTTAAATTTCATTAGATTATTTTTTTTTAAAATAATGAATGTTATAATCCAATAAAGTAAAAACAAAAAAGGTATTCATATTGAGGTGACTGCTTTGAATAATTATGAATATTTTCCTTTAACACATCCGCAAAAGTCAATATGGTATATGGAGAAAATGTTTCCCGGAACAAGCATCTCTAATGTCGCAGGAACTGCACGAATAAAGGGAATTGTCGATTTGGACCTGTTTGAGAAAGCAATAAATCTCCTTATTGAAAAAAATGATTCTTTCCGTATCAGGATTACAAAAACAAACGGAGAGGAAATGCAGTACATAAATACTTACCAATACAGGAAGATAGACTTTTTTGATTTCAGCGGATATGAAAATCCGGAAACACAAATGTTTAAATGGAATGAAGAGCAAACATCCATTCCTTTTAATTTATATGATTCTGACCTTTGTTATTTCGCCATAATAAAAATGAGCAATGAGGAATCCGCTTTTTACGCAAAAACCCACCACATAATTTCGGATGCCTGGACCATGAGTTTGCTGGTAAATGAAGTCCTTACCTTTTATACGGCTCTTAAGAGGAAAGAAGAAATCCCGCGGGAAAAATACCCTTCATATATTGAATATATTAACAGCGAAACAGAATACAAAAACTCTCAGAGATTTTTAAAAGATCAGCAATACTGGTTGAATAAATTTGATCCGCTTCCCGAAGCAACGGTTTTAAAGATTTCAACCACCAGTGAAAAGTGTACAAAATCAAAACGCATAACCATGGTTGCTCCGATTAAGTTCACAAATAAACTGCGTGAATACTGTAAAGAAAACAATACTTCCCCATATCCTCTGTTTTTGGCTGCATTAGCCATGTATATCAACAGGGTTACGGAAAAGGAAGACATTGTTATAGGAACACCAATATTAAACCGTTCAAACAGAAGAGAAAAAAATATTACGGGCATGTTTATAAACACACTGCCTTTAAGGCTAACTATTGATTCAGGAACCAATTTTAAAACATTTTCAAGATATGTATCAACAGAAAGCATGTCATTGTTGAGACACCAAAAATACCCATATGACTTGATTTTGAAAAATATACGTTCCAAATATAATTATTCGGAAAATTTATATGATATTATACTATCCTACCAGATTTCAAAAATGGAAAAAAGTATAACGGATAATCAATACTCAACCCGGTGGCATTTTAACCACCATCAGGTAAATTCCCTGACAATACATATAAATGACAGGGATGATGACGGGCGGTTAATCATTGATTATGATTATCATGAAAACCTGTATTCCGTTAAGGAGATAAACTCTTTGCACAATCATCTCTTAAGCCTGTTATGGCATGCTATTGATAATCCTGAAAGGAATATCAATAAGATTGAAATGCTGCCCGAAAGCGAAAAATACAAGTTGTTATATGAATTTAACAACACCAGGGCAGACTATCCGAAAGATAAAACATTGCAGCAGCTGTTTGAAGAACAGGTTGAAAGAAACCCGGACAGTGTCGCCCTGGTGTTTGAGGATAAAACCATGACATACGGAGAGCTTAATCAAAAAGCAAACCAGCTCGCGTATGTACTAAGGGATAAAGGGGTACAACCGGATGAAATAATAGCATTAATGATGGAACAATCATTTGACGTTGTTGTTGGAATGATGGGAATATTAAAAGCAGGTTGCGCGTTCCTCCCTGTTGATCCCGATTATCCGGATGAACGCATCAGGCTTATGCTTGAGGACAGCAACATAAAAATAGTACTGACGCAGTCTCCTCTGGCCAACAAGTTGGATGCGGCATTTGAGATATTGGAAATTGATAATTTAAAGGAAAATTATAAATGTGTCCAAAATCCGGTACATATAAACAAACCGACAGACCTTGCGTATGCTATTTATACTTCCGGCTCAACCGGAAAGCCCAAGGGAGCAATGATTGAACACAGAAATATTGTGAATTTCGTATTTGGAGTCAGGGAAATGATGGATTTTACTTCAGGTAGTTCAGTATTGTCAATGTCGACAATTTCATTTGACATTTTTATATTTGAAATAATCCCATCTTTGCTTTCCGGGCTAAAAATCATTATCGCAAACAAAGAGCAGAAAATGTCACCAACATGTATTCTCAGATTAATATCTCAAAATAATATTGAGATATTGCATGGAACCCCTACTCGTATACAATCTCTTATTGATGATAAAACACATATTGCATGCCTGGATAAGCTGAAAAAGATTATTATAGGCGGTGAAGTATTCTCATATAAATTGTTGGAATCCCTGAAAAGGCTCACCAAAGCAAAAATTTTCAACGGATACGGACCCACCGAAACAACAATTGGTGTAACTTTTAAGGACCTTACAGAAGCAAATAAAATAAATATAGGAAAACCTATTAATAACACCAGTATATATATTCTGGACAAGCATATGAACCCTGTACCCATTGGAGTGCCGGGATATATTTACATTGGCGGTGATGGGGTCGGAAGAGGCTATATTAACATGCCGCAGGAAACAAATGCAAAATTTGTGTCAAATCCTTTTATGCCGGGAGAAAAAATGTATTATTCAGGAGATATGGGAAGATGGTATCCAAGAGGGGAAATTGAGTTTCTGGGTAGAGTTGACAACCAGGTTAAAATAAATGGTTTGCGGATCGAACTGACTGAAATTGAAAAACAGCTGTTAAAAATTGGTGATATTCAAAAGGCTGTTGTGGTTGTACGTGAAAATAAAAATAAAAACAAATTATTATGCGCATATTATGTTGCTGATAATGAAATACTCTCACGTGAAATCACGGGACAGTTGTCCAGGCATCTCCCTGAATACATGATACCCACAGTTTATACAAGAGTGGAGTTTATTCCTACTACACTAAGCGGGAAAGTGGATGTAAAAAGCCTGCCGGAAATTGATTTTGAAAAAGAAGCTGCCAGAAATTACGTTGCTCCGGAAAACAGTGTCCAGGAAAAGCTGGTAGAATTGTGGAAAGAAATATTGAATCTTCAAAAAATCGGAATCGACAACAGTTTCTTTGATCTTGGCGGGGATTCCCTGGCAGCGATAAGGCTTCAGGTGAAGCTGCTGGAGTATAACTGGAATTTAAAAATACAGGATATATATATATAT
>JAAYGP010000186.1 GCA_012727625.1 Clostridiaceae bacterium | reverse complement strand
CCTCGATTCCTGAACTGCCGGACGAAAGGAAAAAACGCTATATTGAAAAATACGGATTACCGGATTATGATGCCGCAATTTTAACAAGCTCAAGGCACCTTTCGGATTTTTTTGATGAAACCGTCGCCGCCTATGGAAACGCAAAGGCGATCAGTAACTGGATTATGGTGGATGTTATGAAAAGAATAAATTCCGGTAATCCGGATTCATCCTGCATTAAGCTCCGGCCTGTATTTCTTGCAAAGTTAATAAAGCTTACAGACGATAACGTTATAAGCACAAGAATGGCAAAGCAAATATTTGATATAATGTGGGATACGGGAATGGATCCTGCTGATATAATCAGGAAGTATGATTTTACGATGATAACTGACAGGAGTGTGATTCGCGGGCTTGTTTCAGATGTTATAAAAGAAAATCCCGGGTCGGTTACTGATTTTAAAAAAGGAAAATTAAAAGCGAAAGATTTTCTGATTGGGCAGGTAATGCGAATGTCTTCGGGAAAAGCCCATCCCGGGATTGTAAACAGCGTGCTTGATGATGAGCTGGCGAAATATTTGAATTGACAGAATGCTCATAAGGCATGCTGTGGAAACATCGTGAGGATTAACCCGGAATTGTCCGGAAAAGGACAGACGCTGAGCGGAAGCTATTGAAACGGGCTTGAAATTAATACAATAAATATCACTTTATAACCCGGATGCTCTCTTAATCTTGTTCCTGACCATGATAGGACACCTTGTTACGCCCGTTTTCCTTTGACATGAATAATGCTTTGTCAGCAGCTTTAATCAGTTCACCAACATTTTCTGCGTCGGACGGATATGAAGCAACGCCGATGGAAACAGTATAGTGGGGATCATTTGTGGTTTCAACTTTTTTTCGGAATCGCTCTGCAGCCAGGTAAGCCTTAACCTTGTTTGTTTCATGCATAATAATTAAAAACTCATCCCCGCCAAACCGTCCCAAAACATCATCACTTCGTATTGTGTTCCTGGCGATGCTGACCAGGTTTTTAAGACATTTGTCGCCGGTTAAATGACCATGGGTATCGTTTATCTGTTTGAAATTATCAATATCAAACATAAGAATGGACAATTCCTTATCGGGTTTTTTCCTTATTGTATCATCAATAAAACCAAGAATTGTTTTTTTGGTATAAACACCCGTAAGCTCATCAATTTTATTTTTTTCAATAAGCCTGCGGTTTGAACGTTCAATTGCCTCCACACGTCTTGCGACTTCCTGCTGCAAGGATTGGTTAATCCTGTTCAGCTGTGCTGTTTTTATGTCATTTGATTTTTCAAGCTGAAAATATGTAGAGCGGTAAAAGAAGTATGAAAAGAAAATGTAGCCTGAAATCTTCAATGCCGGCGCAATAAACGCGTTGCTGTTCTTAGTGAGGTGAACGACCAAAAGTGATGAAGATATGAGGAAAAGACCCAGATAAAGATATATTCGCCTGTACCTTTTAAGAAATATACAGGATAGAATAATAATCACAATTATACCCAGATACAATGACAGAACAAGATCAAAAACAGGAGATCTGTTGAATGAATCGAAGTTCAAATTCAATATTACAACTCCCAAAGGAAGCGCATACAAAAGGAAGAAAATAAGTAGGGAGAAATCCCCGCTTTTTTCAACCAGAAGTATAAAAAGCAAGGATGTTATTAAAATAAACTCCGCAAAGAAAAGATATGAAGACGCATATTCCTTATTCAAGGACAAAAAGGACATAACACTTAATATCAGGGGAGTAAAAAACGCAGTTCCAAAATGCTTAATAAAGGATAATGACGGTTTTATGGCAAAGGTTGAAAAATAGATATACGATGAAAATGCTATAATAATCAGCAAGTGGATCTGGTTTTCCAGACTGAGGTAAAACATTCGAAATAACCTCCCGGAATTTATATATTACTATATAAAAAAGTAATTCAATAGCAAAGTACGTTGTTTAAGAAGTTGATGTTAATCCAAGGTTATCGGGTTTTAAACCCGGGGTTCATTTCTGATGTCTTATTCCATATTTATAATTTTAACCATATAAAAACATCGGATTGTGATAACAGCTGCCAACACAATCTATATGCAGCCTGTCCGTTTTTAGCTATATACATTATATCGGATTATGATAAACTATTGTAAAGTATCAAATAATACTTTATTGGGAATTAATAAACAGATTGGTATACCCGGCGAAAACCGAGGAAAGGAAGATAAAAAGTATGGAAAAGGAAAAAGATATTATGACCGCTGTAAAAATCCGCGAAAAGAATGGTATATCTTTTTTTCACATTCATTCAGAAAAGTTTAAGACCATAAGCCTGAATGTAATTTTTGCAACCGGTCTGGATAAGAAACGGGCGACCATTAACGCGCTTATTCCTCACATATTAAAAAGAGGATGCAAAAATTACCCTGGCCAGATGGAACTTGCCATAAGGCTTGAGGAACTGTACGGCGCGGATATGAGTGTTTCCGTTGGCAAAAAAGGTGAAACACAGCTGATTCGGTTTCGCACCGGTTTTGTTTCCGACAGGTTTACTGCAGACAGGACAAGACTGTTTGAAGAAGCGTCAGATTTGCTTCTGGAGGTTATAACAAAACCCATGCTTGATAATGGCAGCTTCAAAAAAGAGTATTTTGATCAGGAAAGGGAAAATCTGATACAAAGAATCAGAAGCCGTGTCAACAACAAAATGAGTTATGCGATTAGCAGATGCATGGAAGAAATGTGTAAAGGTGAGCCTTTTGAGGTATACGAGGATGGGGATGAAGAAACGGCCAAAGCCTTAACAGTAGCTGACCTTATGGAAACTTACAATGATATCCTTGAAAAATATCCTGCTTTTGTATATATTTCGGGCGATGTCAGCGAAAAGGAACTTAACGGATTTGCAGACAAATTCGATTCAATCAATAGACATAATATAAAACCCCTTGAGAAACCTCAGGTAGACAAAAAGAGAAATGAGCCTTTAAGAATTGAGGAACCTATGGACGTTAGCCAGGGGAAGCTGTGCGTCGGATTAAGAACTCAAATTGGTGCAGACAGCCCGGACTATTTTCCTTTGGCAATATATAACGGAATTTTAGGCGGAGGGGTACATTCAAAACTTTTCAGGAATGTTCGGGAAAAGGAAAGCCTTGCATACAGCGCTTTTTCCATGCTGGAAAAGTATAAAGGCCTTTTGGTGGCGTGCTGCGGTATAGATATAGCAAACAGGGAAAAAGCTGAGGGGATTATCCTGGACCAAATTGAAGCAATCAAAAAAGGCGATATTTCTGATGCGGAGATGGAATCAACAAGGAAAAGCTTTGAAACAGGTTTAAATATAATGCAGGACAGCCAGGAGGGAATGGTTGATTTTTACCTTAGCCGGCATTTGGCCGGAATTGATGAGAATATCAATGAATTTTATGAAAATCTTATGTCAGTTGGCAAAGAGGACGTAATAAGAATATCGGAAAAAATAACACCGGACACAATTTATTTTCTGACATCCCTGCATGCCGGTAATGCGGAAAGGAGCGGCGATACCGATGAAAACAACAGAGTATAGCAGAATTGGAGAAAAACTTTATCAATATGATCACGCAAGCGGTCTTAAAGTGTTTATTATTCCTAAAAAAGGCTATAAAAAAGTGTATGCGACTTTTGCAACATATTACGGTTCAATAAATAATACTTTCATAATTCCGGGAAGCAATGAAAAAACCCATGTACCGCATGGAATTGCACATTTTCTGGAGCACAAGCTGTTTGAACAGAAAGACGGGGATGTCATGGAAAAGTTTATTAAACTTGGCTCGGAATCCAATGCCTATACCAGTTTTACTCAAACCGTTTACCTGTTTACCTGTACGAGCCGGTTCGAAAAAAATCTGAGAATACTCCTGGATTTTGTTCAACGTCCCTATATTACCGACGAAAGTGTTGAAAGAGAAAAGGGTATTATAGGACAGGAAATAAAAATGTATGAGGACAATGCAAACTGGAAAGTCTTTTTTAATTTGCTGGATGCACTATATGTAAATCATCCTGTGAAAATTGATATTGCGGGAACAATTGACAGCATTTCGAAAATTACAAAGGAAACGTTATACGTCTGCCACAATACCTTTTATCATCCGTCCAATATGGTAGTTCTTGCAGTTGGTGACATTAAGCCTGAAACAGTAGTTAAAATTGTCGAAGAGGAAATTAAGGGCAGGGAGGACCCTGGAGAAATTGAGAGAATTTTTAATGATGAGCCCGTAAATCACAATAAAAAACTGGTTGAAAAAAAGCTTGCAGTCTCAATGCCCCAGTTTCTGATGGGAATTAAGGATAATTCCAAAGTTACAGGTTTCGATCTTATAAAAAGGAAAGTTTCCCTTGAAATAATTTTGTCGATATTGATTGGAAGAAGCTCACTGTTGTATAATCAGTTATATAGCGCGGGCTTAATAAACCAAAACTTTGGCTACGATGTCAGCCTCGAGGGTGATTTTGGTTTTACTACCCTGGGTGGGCAGTCGAAAGATCCGTACAAAGCGGCGGAAATAATAAAAAAAGAAATAATGAAAATGCAACAAGAGGGGATCGATGAGAGCAGCTTTGACCGGATCAGGAAATCTCATGAGGGCAGGTTTATTCGGAGTCTCAATTCTCCGGAAAATATATCCTATGAGTTTATTCCATTGCAATTTAAAGGAGCCAATTATTTTGACCATTCAAAGCTATATGAGGAATTAACCATACAGGATGTCCGGACAGTGATGAAGGAACATTTTTCAAAGGAGCCGTCGCTTTCAATTATCTGGCCTTTAAATGACTCCAAATAGGTCCCTTTTCACGGCTTGACGAATACAGGTGGCGACGCCTGTATATTAAAAATATATAGAATGTGAGGTATGAAAATGCATTATATTGAGTTTCCGAATTTAGGAATACACATTGATTTGGACCCTGTCATATTTTCAATAGGAATCTTTCAGGTACACTGGTACGGTATTATAACAGCCTTGGCTTTTTTAATCGTAGTTGCAGGGGTTATAAAAAATGCTCCCAAATATGATTTAAACCAGGATCACATGATTGATCTTATACTCATAACCGTGCCGATTGGAGTTTTGGGAGCAAGGCTCTTTTATGTTATTGTCAACTGGAAATATTATTCTGCCAATCTTAGTGAAATATATAAAATATGGCACGGGGGCCTGGCGATATATGGCGGAATAATACTGGGTTTAATAACAATTTACCTGTTTTGCAGGCGCAAAAAGATTAACACTTTACATCTTCTTGATCACATAGTAGTATACCTTGTTTTGGGACAGGTTGTCGGGAGATGGGGCAATTTCGTAAATCAGGAGCTTTTTGGTCCGAATACTGATCTTCCCTGGGGAATGACGGGGGATATAATAAAACACACAATAGCTGTTGAAGGGTTTAAAGGTGTTGATCCAAATCTTCCGGTTCACCCGCTTTTCCTTTATGAATCACTGTGGAACCTGGCTGCTTTATTTATATTATTGTGGTTCAGAAAAAGGAAAAAGCAGAATGGTGAGGTTTTCTTCCTGTATATGATTGCATATG
>JAAYGP010000185.1 GCA_012727625.1 Clostridiaceae bacterium | reverse complement strand
GCCTTTCGGTAATGTTATCATCCACATGAACCCTTTCTGAATCCAGTTCTTCATGCGACTTTAAAACAGATAGGGATAATTCCAGCTGATATATCTTTTTACCGATCTTTTCAAGGAAATCTTCATAGGATTTCAATCTTTTCTGTGCTGCCAGAAGATTTCTTCCGATTTCATATTCTTTTTGTTGTAAATCTGCATCATCCCAGGGTTCCGGTGTTTTCCCGTAATTCTCCCTTATTTTTTTGCGCAGGATTGAAATTGATTTTTCAAGTTCATTCAATTCACCCTCAATTCTGCTTATTTCCTTATCCACCTCATGCAGCCTTACCTGTGTGTCTTTTATTTTCGCGGTTATTTCATCCAGGGATTGCTCGAGAAACTGTAAACTCTCCTCTTTAACTTTTTTCTCCCTCCAGGTAATCATGAGGATGTCAAGGTCTGATTCATATTCTCTTATTTTTTCATCAAGATTACGGATTTTTTCATCGTAAACAAGGATCTGGGCATTTTTATGCTCTATCTCGCGATTTAAGTCATTTCTCCTTTGCAGATCCAGAAAAATATTATCAGGATCCTCAAGCCTGTACGCGGGCGGTTTATCACACAGAAACTCCGGCTTTATTTCGTAGGAAATAAATGCATCCGACATAACGGCTCTGAGACTCTTTATTTTTTCCTGAAGCTGTGTTTTCCACAGGGTAAAAGATTCCTTATCGCTAAGTGCGCTTTCATTGAGCTTGATAATTTTATCCTCAATCAACCGAATCTTATTTTCTATATCAGCCACGGTTTGTTCTTTTTTGTCCATATCGGACTTTTTTGCTTTAATCCTGTTGTCTTCCTTCACATAAGACGACAGTTTATCAAAGTCCTCCGTTGTTTTCTGAATCTTCGCTTCTGTCTCGCTCAGCAGGTTTTTGTCTGCTTCAATAGAGTCATCAAGTTTTCGTATGCGTATTTCGATATCTTCCAATTCTTTCTGATACTTTTCCATCCGGTCATTCAGCTGGCGGATTTCTCCCCGGATTACATCTGATTCCTGATTCATGACAAACACGTCAATTTTATGGCAAAGTCCAAGTATCATCTCCTTTTTGTCCTCAATCGTTTTAATTACATCCGTAAAGCCTGAAACCTTGTCTTTCAAGTTATTCAGCCAGTTAAGATACGCATTGTTATCCACAGCAAGCTCCAATGCGGCATTTTTAACGCAATTTACAGTTTTTCCCTCAACTTCTGAACGAATAAAAATCGGCACTCCGGATCTGAGGAATATTGATTTGTCCATATTTTTCTGAGCAAGCTGCCACTCTTTATTACCTGGCACAATGATTCCATAGGCAAGCAAGGGATTTGTGGAAATTATTTCCTTTTTCTGTTCTGTGCTTTCCGAACTGTTGATATACTCTGTTCCTGTCATCACAGCGCGTACTCCCGCTTTAAGAAAAGCTTCCTTTAAAACCTTAATGTCTCTGTTTGGGATCCAGTATTCATTCTGATTGATACCTAAATCAATCTGAACAGATAAAACCTGTGTTTTTAATTCATCCAGCCGTTTTTCCTCCTGCCGGGACAAAGCCTGTAAAACAGGCTTCTGGCTCATTGCCCACCGGTGTGTGTATTCAACCGTTGCGGCATCAACTCCTGTTGCGTCACAAATATTCTGTTTAAGCGCGTTTTCTTCCCCCCTGGCAAGCTGATATTTCTTTTCCAGATCATTCAATACCTTTTCAGCATGTTCCAGTTTAACCCGGATTTCGTATTGACTCTTTTCAGCTTTCTTTTTCTCCTCCTCATTACCGTAAATCCGTTTCTGTGTTTCTTCCATGTTTTCCTTTAATTTTTCCAGTTCATTATTTATATCATCAAGCAAATACTCCGGCACTGCCAGGCGGAAAGCATCAAAAATCTTCAGAAGCTCATTGAAAGATTCCTTGTGTTTTTTTATTTCTTCTTTAAAGATGCCCAGTTCAATTTTAATAGGTTCCAGTCTTTTTTGCAGGTTGTTTTTCTCTTCTGATAATTCCTTAATTGTTTTTTTAAGCTTATTCTGGTATGCTGAATGTTCTGCGGAAATCCTTTCAAAGAAGCTCTTGCTTTTATTCCATTTGGATATAATAATATCCTCTGATTTCTTTATTTCGTCCTGTACATTCTGAATACCCAGGCTGTCAACCAGGGACTGCCTTTGCCGGCTGACAGAATTTCTCCGCTCAATCTCCTTTTCGCGTTTTTTAAGCAGTATATCAATTTTTAACTCTTTTTCCTCTGCTTCATATCCGGCCAAATCGTTTTTTATGCCCTCATAGGTTATTATCATGGTTTCCTGCATTCTCTGCTTTTCTGTTTTTGCTCTGCGGGTACGGGCATATTCCAGGTTATCGCGCTGGAAATACAAATCTTCAAGTTCTGTCTTTGTTTCATTCTTCTTTTCATTCCATCCGTTCTGCTGATCTTTGGCACTTTCCAGCATATTATACAGAGAAGCCAGTATCAGGTTTCCTTCACGTATATGTTTCTCAACTGCCGTTGTGGCAGCAAGTCCGTATTCTGTTGTTTCCAGAAGCGGAGCTATAAGCGTCAGGAGTTCCTTATAGTCGTTTTCCCTTTCAATCAGTTTCGGGAGGTCCTTTGTTATGGAAAGATTACTGATAAACATTTCTTTAAGACTATCGCCGGCATATTCATTATAATTGCTCATGTTCTGAGCGATAGACTGAATCAGCATTTTGTCAATAACTGACTTGTTATCGGTTGCTTTAAGGAAATAATTCCTGACGCCACCTTCATCCCGGTTAATGGTTTTCATCATTTCCCACTCGGCCCGGTAAATCCCCCTGCTTTTCAAATATTCATAGTAATCAGAATTGAGCCTTCTGGTCCGGGACATGGGATATTTGACAATGTACTTACTGTTGCTGTCAATATAATTTTCAAATAATTCAAAAGAAACAGGGCACCTGTTTTTCGTGTCATAAACGGGTATCTGCTCAATGGAAAAGAATCCGGAATTATCATGCTCCACTGTGTAATGAAAATAATTAAGGCCGGTATCCTCTTCCTGCTCGTCCGCTGTATTGCGTTTAACAGCGGTAACGCATATCCCTGTCAAAAGCCACTTTTCAGGAGTTGTATCAAGTTTCCACTCAATAATCACATGAAATGTATATGGTCTGAAATTACGGTGCCGATCATAAAACATACTGATTATTCGGTTTCCTGATTCTTTACCCCATCTTGTGTTAGGCAGGGTAATCTGCGACAAAAGCTGCAGCAATACACCTTTTCCTCCCTGATTCACAAGGGTAATCAGGGTATGATCCGGTTCATCATCCCGGGTAAAATCTATGATTGTGTCCTCATAACCCTTTCTGAAATTATCGTATCTTACGCCGGTTATCCTGACTTTATTCATTCTCGGCATTGTTTTCCTCCTCCCGGGTTTTGCGAATCATTTCCTTTATCTGCATATACCGCTCCTGGCTGTGATAATGATAGTCCAATCGCTCATAGAGTTCATTTCTGGGAATTATTTTAAGCTCCCTGGTGTTGTCGTATATAAGTCCTTGATCAGTCAATGGTTTTAGGGCTTCATGAATAAAGGAATACCTGGTTCCTTTGGTATTAACCACGTCAATCCTGCCGGTTATCTGATTTTCCTTATACAAGGAAAATTCATTCATCCACAGATCATAAATCTGTTCAAGAGCAATTCCCCAATCTTTGGCGAACTCCTGGTTTTCACTTTGTCTTTTCATCCAGGATTCCAAAGTTTTTGTAACAATATCCTCCAGTTTTGCGTATGATACGCCCTGCTCCTCCCAGCGGATACGAATATAGCTTTCCATATCAACCTCGGCCAGGTAAATGCAGATAATTATGTTGGCAAGGTAGAAATATTTCTTCCTTTCAAGAGCTTTATACTTTTCCCTCATTTGGGTATAGGAATTGGCAAACATGCTTCCGTGGGGGCTCGTAACCAAATGTATGTTCTCACGGGTTTCAAAAACCCTGAGCCCTCCCTCCTGTGCCATATCCTTTACAATTTCTCTCACTTCAACACTGTTATAATAATCCTGGGCAATGGAATCGGAATATGGCAGAATCTTATTTTTTAACAACGCGAAAAATACCTGTGCCCCTTTTCGTATTTCTTCAATACTGTACATTTTATTCTTCTCCTATTCAACCCGTATTACATATGGTGAAATGTTTACTTCATCCCATATAATCCACTTATCATTCTTATCTATATAAGAGGTAATGGTTTTCCCTTCCAGTTCCCTTATATCAGGGTTCCTTTCACAAATTCTTCTGAAAAGTTCCAGACGTTCGTCCACATTCTCAGCCATATTATAGGCAGTGGTCAGCGTAACACCGGTAATTGCGAGCATCATCAGCATATCAATATTTTCCTTCTGCTCCGTCCAGACCTGCCTTTCCTTTAGCTCCAAAGAATTCAGAGAAGAATAGTGAAATTCACCTTTTTCCAGCAATGTCCTGAAAACCGGAGTGTAAAGCATGGTAAGCTGTTCCCAGTCAACACCTTTTTCCTCCCAGCTTAATTCCTCCTCATCTTCCCATTTTTCCAAATCCGTTATAATGCTGTCTCCTTTAATAGTTTGTTCTTCCCATGCCCAGTCCAAAGGATAAATAAATTCAACATCAGCGGAAAAAAGTGGATTCAGCAAATACTCAAGCTTGTCGAAGTTGTCCAGTCCGTATTTGATTACAGTATTCTGCCAGATGTCCTTTTTAAATGACAGATTGCTTGTCCTCCAGAAGCTTTCAGGATATTCCACCCTGACTTTAAGCTCCAGTGCCATATTTTCAACAACAAGCTTTGCCAGCTCATTATGAAGCATTCGGGCACGTTCCAGGTTTTCAAACACCAGTTCCGCTTCCAGGCGCTGTTCCTCAGGGAAAGACTTTATTCTTTTTTTCCACGAAAACATATCCTGAAATACCTTTTGTTCCTCCTCAAACTGTGCTTTGATTTCCTCTTCGCTTTTTCTGCGGTTTCTGCGCTTGTCGAAGAAAATAACCTGGGGATTGCGAATCACATCTTCCCTGTAGTCGCATTCCCTTCGGATCAGGGTTCTCACTCTGGCTATCAGATTATCTACACTGCTTTCAGCTTTGTGGAAATTTCCGGATTTAATAAGCTGAAGTGTGTAGAACTGTTCAATATCAAAACCAAATTCTTCAAGAATTTCCCGGGTTATAAAAATAATTTCCTGGGCGATTTCAGTCAGCATATATACGGTGGGACCACCCTTATCCCATCGGGAATGTTCACGATCCTCCGTAAGATATTTAAACTTGAACTCCTCATGCTTTCCTGCAACTTCGTTAAAAATACCGGTTCTGAAAGGCTCCTGCCTTGATGGGTCCCTGTACCACAGAACACCGTTTGTAATCCTTTCGGCTATTATTCTGTCCGATTTAAGATTTAAATCCCTCATTGCCTCCATTGTTAAGAACACCAGATCATCCCTGGTTCTGTCAGGATTTTCCGTTATTTCACGACGAAAAACTTTCAACAATAAAAGAAAACAGATCTCATGCACATACTCCTGCATTTCACCTGCATCCAGACCCGTCCCGAGCATCCGGATTGCCTGTATTTTTTTCATTCTTTCATTGAATCCTTTTATTGCCTGATCCATTGTTCACCAAAACTTTCAGTCAGTTTATTCATAAAGGTATTAAGAATTGATTTCCGGCATTCATTCATTATCCGAAAGATGTTTCAATGCTTCATATGTCAGAAACTCCTGTGGAATTCGTTTCCCGGAATACCATAAATCCCTGATTTTATTTGCATATTCAGGGCTGAACCGCATAAATTCACTTGTAACTTCTTCCAGCACCTTTGGATTCATATTCTGCTGACTTTTTCCCATATCAAAGCTTTTCCCGGTTTCAAGCAGGAATCGGTAAGCGGGAAGAAACATACTGATATTCAAATCAGAATACTTTTTCTTTAAAGAATTATAGATGACAAAACCTTCCGGATCAATATCCCCGAAATATTCTATTACACACTTTTTTGCCGGGGCAATTTCGTTCAGAAAGGAAAGGCTTTTTATTATATGCTTCCCGTCACCGAATATAATAAGATCAGGCTCCATCCCAAAGACACTTCCGCCGCTTTCCACCCAACGTTTGATTGAAAAAAAGGTTGAATGATTTTCAAGAATAATAACCTTTCGGGTGTTTCCCCTTTTTCGAATCCAATATGTAAACATCTGGCCATACTTTATCATCTTCAGTTGGTCATAAGTCAGATTCAGACGGCTGATAACCTTTTTATCCCCGGTCTGCAGGAATTTTTCGTTACCGAATAGCTCAAGGCATCTTTCTTCGCAGCTTGCATATTCCCTTTTATCAGCGCTTTTTAAAAACTCATAAATACTCAGAATATATTGTTTTTCCTTTGGCGTGTGCCATTTCGGGTTTTTCAGATATCCCGACATATCCAGCCTGTCGGAAAGCTGCATTATGAAAGAAACATCCCAAAGCTGCCTGCATTCATCCACAAGCTTCCAGCGTGTATGCAATGCGGGGTTTATACCATTGAAACCTGATGACTTTACAGGTGAGATCACACCATCCTGCTCCAGTGACTTAACTGCGCTGTAAAAGCAATGATAGCCCCCGGCCTGGGAATAGGAGCTATGCCCTCCGATTTTCTCAATAACAAACTTTTCAGCGTTCTCAATACTGAACCGGCTTCTTTTATTTTCCCTGATATGATTCAAAAACAGGTTAAGTTGCTTCAATATTTTATCCATACGACACCCTACCATTTTAGTGTGTTTTCATGATTTAAAAGACAGATTAAGCAATTGCTCCGGTTGCCGTAACAAACAGTGCAACATTTTTTATTAACATAAAGCCACATAAAGCTCATCTTTTTTCTGTTTCTATAATTATATCATAATTAGCACACGTTCTGATAAAAACCGGCAGATAATGTTATAAATTACTCGCCGGAATGCAGACTACTATACTCTTCAGCACATTTTTGACATTGAACTTTTTATTACTAGGGATTAATATAATTGTATTATTTTCAATAATGCAGACTGAAAAATTTATGATGCTAATTCATACAATACTATATGATAATAAATTGTCAATTACCATGCCATTTGAGTTTTCCCGTTTTTAATCAAAAGGTTACTGTACACACCCTAATTCGGTCACCAATCAGGTCAGATATTGTGCAATAGCGGAAACAAGAGCTTCAATTGCAAGAGCTGTATGTTTCAGCAAGCGTTTTTTAACGCAAATCGTTAAAAAAGCGCAACATTTGTGTTGTGATTTTACGAAGCAAAATTACCTGCAAGCTGAAGCTCGCAAAAATACATATGGAAATAATAATGTATGCTGCATTTTGCGCAAACAGTCGGTTTGCTATTCCTCGCT
Organism: Clostridiaceae bacterium; assembly: GCA_012727625.1. Lineage (GTDB taxonomy): Bacteria > Bacillota > Clostridia > DSM-8532 > DSM-8532 > JAAYGP01. The sequence goes on along the minus strand of JAAYGP010000185.1, from coordinate 1,594 downwards.
TCTTTTTATACATCTCTAAGCTTCATTCCGCTAAAGTTTCCCTCTATTGCACAATATCTTTTAAAAGAACCTGTGAACAGTAACAACTTTTATTTAACAATTATCAACCTCTATAATGAAGCATCAGAGGGTTATATACACTTACATCTTTCGAACATTTTAAGCAGCCACAGATAGTGATTCGCTTCACGCAGGACATGATCACCCAACAGTGGTATAATAATAGATCTTATTTTGCATGAAAGAATACCCTGGGTGCCTTGCTTTTTGAAGTCCCGTAAATCCTTTGTTGCTTTCAAGCTTTTTTCAGTAACTTTTGACGGCGGAAAGGTTGAAACCATTGCTGCCTTTGCCTTTTCCGTCAATTGATCAAATTCATTTCCAAAATTATTGGCAAGAAGGATCAAATCATTTTCCGTGGGATCAAGCAATCCCCGGATAAACTTTGCATGCTCCGCCATCTGCCTGTTCCAGAAAAATTCCAGTTCGAGGGCTTCCCGTTCCGGATTTATCCTTCCCCTGTTTTGAAGCCTTTTTAACTGCTGAAGATATAATTCAGCTTCACGGGTTATGTGTATTATCAGCAAGGGATAATTTAGTGTAAACATTTTGCAGCTTAAAACATTGGCTAAGATTTTTGTTTTAAAGTCTATTAATGCAGCAGTTGCTTTTATTGCCTTTATATTAAGCGCGAATACTTTTTTTTCAAGCATAGATTTGGCTGTTTTCACACAACCATCCGCTAACCCTGCTTCTGCCTTTGTCAGTTGCGTTGGTATCTGTATGCCTGTAAAAAAGGTGGTTGCCTTTTCCGCTTCCAAAGTAAAAGGTGTTATTACTTCTCCTGATTGCAGAATCTCAGGACTAACAGCACCATCTGCAAGAGAAATGGCTTCTTCTAAAATCCCGTCAAATTCCCTGCGAAAATCACCTGCTCGTTGCGTAAAGCTTGCGTCCCTGGGTGTAAACCCCACTTCAAGGAAAAATGAGTGTTCTTTCATAATCCTCGCAAAAAATAAATGTAATCCTAAGGACTGCTTTATAAATTCAATGCCTGACAGCATTACTGATTCCCCCTTATAAAAAAGTAAATTTATAGTATCAGTTTATGTAAATGACTTATGAACTGCTACATAAAAAACCGCTTCATACTAAATCAAGCGGTTTTTTTGGTATTGATCCGTATTTATGTCCGTTGAACCAGAGTTGTTGCCTGGCGGATTTTTGCTTAAATTTTATTTTGTACTATTGCCTGTTGCAATTAAACCAAACATGGACAGGATTGGTCGTGTTTTACAATTGCTTTTTACTGAAAATCAATACCGACAACAGCACAAAAAGTATTCTGACGGTACCATGGCTTTTAGGCCGGTTCATTGCAATGAAGTTGCATTTAATGTTGAATAAAGGAGTGAATTGAATTGGAGGTGTAGAAAGGATTTGGTATGATATTAAGCTGAAAATGAAAAAGCAAAAAGGCCTGAAAATGTAGTGTTTTCAAGGCCTTTGCTTTGGTGGAGATAAGGGGAGTCGAACCCCTGACCTCTTGAATGCCATTCAAGCGCTCTCCCAACTGAGCTATACCCCCGAACAG
>JAAYGP010000184.1 GCA_012727625.1 Clostridiaceae bacterium | reverse complement strand
TGCGTTTTAATGCCAATGAAATCAACTCATCCGTAAGGCCCGGATTTTTTGGAAGCAAGCTTCCGTGAGAATAGGAACAGAAAACATTTTTATATCTTGCGCCTTCATATCCGTCCTCCCCATTGTTTCCAAAGCCGCGGATAACTTTACCAAGGGGGGAAACCCCGTTTCCAAGATAAGTTTTACCGGAGTGGTTTTCAAAACCAACTACGATACCTCCAGGCTGTTGTTTAAGACCCTCAATGGAAAAAATCAGATTACCGATGTTGCGTTTTTCTGAACTGATTGTCCAGTGATCCATCGCGCCAAGACATTCAATTTCCTTTTTGCTTTGAGAAATTTAATATTTACCCATTAACTGATACCCGCCGCATATACAAAGAAAAACAACGTCATTTTCTATGGCATTGATTATTGCTTCTTTTTTCACCTTAATAAGATCGTTGTGCAGGATGTCCTGCTCAAAATCCTGCCCACCACCCAAAAAAACAATATCATATTCATCCGGCAGAAACTCGTCTCCAAGGGACACGGATTTGACGGTCACTTCAATACCGCGCCATTCAAGACGTTTTTTTAGGGCTATTATATTTCCGCGGTCACCGTACAGATTCAATAAATCCGGATACATATGGCATATTGTAATATTATACATTCTAACATCCTTTCCAGAATAAGTTCCCGGGAAAACCCTCACCAAAGCGCCGGGTTTATATCGGAAATATCAGCCTACTGCCAGAAATTCTTAAGCTTGAACCGCTTTTTAAGCACTTTTCGTATATCCAGCAGAGCTGTGTATGTGGGAAGAATAAAAAGAGTCTCTCCCGGTTTCAGTAAATCTATTGCAGAGTCAAGCATGGCTTTACTGTCATTCTCTATGGTTATATTGTCTGAATATATTCCTGCGTATTTAAGGCGAACGGCCATATCCTCAGCCCGTGTTCCGGATACAAAAAAACGGTGAACATTATGCTGAATTTTATTGAGCACCTCAAGGTCCGCATCCCACAGCCAGGATATATCAGTGCCGTCAGCAATTTTATCATTAATGATAAAGCATATGGCAGACGGATTTTCAACAGTAAGCAGGAAATTCAACACCTGGTTGAACCCTGCAGGGTTTTTTATCAGAATAACCTGAATATTTTTGTCACCCAGGTTTATGGATTCCATCCGACCAAAGCCGCTTTCAAAGCATGAAAGCGAGTGAATTGTTTTTTCGTGGGGAAAGCCTGATGTTTCAGCAAACGCAACCCCCGCAAGGGCATTATAAATATTATAGAGGCCGGGCAGGTTAATCATGGCTGCAAAAGCTCCGGTAGGTGTGGAAAACACCGCTCTTGAAAAACTTTCAGACATGGAGAGAATTCTCCCGACCTGTATAAGTGCTTCCGGACGGCTGTAACCACATTCAGGGCACTTAAAATGACCAAGATGACCATATGTGCGGAATTCATATTCATATTTCGCCATGCAGAAAAGGCAGAATGATGCATCATTGTTTAACCCTGAACGGGTTTCTTCAGAAATAGCCGCTGCTTCCATGCCGTAATAAATAACGGGATTTGGTACGTTTATCCCCAGGGATGCGCAAAGAGAATCATCTGCGTTAAGAATAAGCGTGGTTTCGGGGATGTTTGATATTCCCTCTTTAACAGCATTTAAAGTACTGTATAATTCACCATACCTGTCCAATTGGTCCCGGAAGAAATTGGTTACAACAAGAACATTTGGTTTCATATACCTTGAAGCTAACCTGAATGCTGCTTCATCAACTTCAAGAAGAGCTGTCCGGGATTTGGGCATTGTGTTGATTTTAACATCAGCAATTAAGGTGGTGGCAAGGCCGCTGATTAAATTTGCGCCGGATCTGTTGGACGTGTATGAAATATTGTTGTCAATAAGAATTTGTTCAATAATTCTGGAGGTTGTTGTTTTGCCATTGGTGCCGGTAACCAGAATAATCCTGTATTTATCGGCAAGTTCCTTAAGAATATCAGGGTATAACATCAAAGCCAGCTTACCTGGCAAGCTGGTACCTCCGGTTCCAAAAAGACGTAAAAAAAATATTGCTACCTTTGCAAGAATAAGTGAAATATATAAACGTATTTTATTCACAAATTTTTTCATTAGCAACTCCTAAGTAAAATAAATTATGGTAATAAGAGCATTTTTATTATACAATAATCATGACTGGTATACAATATTGATTGTTTACTGTTCACATCTTCCGTTTTACAGATATTGCGCAATAGCAGGAAACTTTAGCGGAATGAAGCTTAGAGATGTATAAAGAAAAGCGGGTAATAGCAAGCCGACTGGTTGAGCAAAAATGCAGCACACATTATTATTTCCATATGCATTTTTGCGGGTTTCGGATTGCCTGAGCTTTAACTTACCGGCTCCTGCAAATGAAGCTCTTGTTTTTGCTATTGCACAATATCTGACCTGATCTGAATCAGAGTGTGAAATGTAACCATGGCAATGTATCAACAAGGAGGGGCTATCTTTCCTGTTGCGGCTTATGTCTGAAATATGATAGCATGATTAGTGTATGGTTTAAAACAGGAAAGATGTAAAGCAACTTGTACAGAAAATAATAAAAAGGATATGGGATAAAACTTCAAAGGGGGGTTAAAAATGGACGAAAGAGAAAAAATCCTGGTGGAAAAATCTGCCGCTGGCGATATTAATGCTTTTGAAACCCTGATTCAATCCCATCAAAAAAAGGTTTATAATATAGCCCTCAGAATGACAAAAAATCCGGAAGACGCACAGGAGCTCTCCCAGGATGCTTTAGTGCGCGCATTTACTGCTATAAAGAAATTCAGGGGAGCTTCCAGTTTCGCAACATGGCTTTACAGAATAACCATGAATGTGTGTACCGACTTTTTAAGAAAAAGAAATAAAGCAGTGGTCTTTTCCATAGAACAGCCGGGATATGAGAATGAACAGGCGATACAAATTGCGGATAATGATCCCGGCCCGGATGAGGTTTCTGAAAAAAACCAGCTGAAGAAGCTTGTAAGGGATGCTATGGATCAATTACCGCCGGAGCATCGTCAGGTTTTAATTCTTAGGGATTTATTGGATTTGACATACAGGGATATTGCGAATACTCTAAATGTTAATGAGGGAACAATAAAATCAAGGATTAACAGGGCAAGGGAAAGTTTAAGGAAAGTTATAGTCAGCAGATCGGAACTTTTTCAGGATTATGTCGTCAAATTAAACAGAAAGGGGGGGGATTCATGATTAAGTGTGAACAATGCCTGGAGAATTTATCAGCTTACGTGGACGGAGAGTTGCCGGAAGAAGAAAAGAAAAAACTGGATATACACTTGAAAGAATGCAGCGCATGCTCCAAAGAATTGGAGCTTGTAAAGGCCATTGTATCCGTCTGCAAGGATCTGACGGAAGAATTACCTGAAAATTTTGAAACCTCCCTGCATAAACGTCTTGAAAAAGCGAAAGAGGATATTCAGGTCAGGAAAAGAAAAGCATTTGATTTTCGTCTTATAACACAAATAGCTGCCGGTTTTATCATTATAGTAACCCTTGGTTTATTTATCCGGTCAGGAATGGGAAAAGCTACAAGGAAAAGTTCGGATTCAATGCCCGAAGGTAGCCTGAGGATTGCGGAGCAGGCTGAGAATATGAACACAACCCTTGCTATGTCTTCACGAAATGGAGATACTGCGGGAAGCGTTACCACAAGTCCGAGTGTAACCATAGCCGGAACACAGGTCATGGATGATCAATCCGAAGAAACGGTGGTTGTTCCGGAGTCTGAAGGTATCTTTGCCCTGTTTAGCGAGAAAGCTGACATAGGCTTTCAAAAAATTGAAGGCCATGATACGCAGGTTAAAATTGAAACTGAAGATGTGCCCGAAGCTATTAAAACAATTATGATTATTGAGGAAAAACTGGGTGAAAATAATGATGAAAATAAAAACAGCTTACAAAATCTGATGGTTGAATACGGAGGTACCCGGGAAGGATCCATAGAAATGGAGTTATACTATCATAACGATGAAACATGGCATATGTTTTTAAATGAACTTAAGATCATATTTCCCGATATGGAAGTTAAATCCGTTCCTGCTGCGGGCAAAAGGGAACAGATAAGAATTATCCTGAGTAACAACCCTGAATATTAAAGGTATGCAGGAGACAGGGGCTGTTCCGGACAGGAGACACCGCCGTAAAGAGTGATTTGAAAAACTCTTTACGGCGGTTTTTAAATTTGCAATGAAAATAAATAGAAACTTCCATCTGCAGGGAAAATAGTGTATGATATTTAAGGAATAGTGTTTGATTTATTGCAACTACACTTCCCCGGCGGCGAAGTGCCAATCACTATCACAATTTTTTAAGGGATAAACTTAACATAATTCGCCGGTGCCGTTTTTGTCCGGAGCTTTTTTACCGGCAGCTTAACCTGTAAGGAGATTGACATATGAGTTCAAAGCTGATGCTGATTGATGGAAACAGTATTCTTAACCGTGGGTTTTACGGGCTTTCAGGTGGCTCCATGCTCTCTACCTCTACCGGATTATACACCAATGCGGTTTATGCTTTTATTAACATTATGAATAAGTATATTGAGGAGGAAGCTCCGGAATATCTCGCGGTCGCATTTGATGTGAAGGCAAAAACCTTTCGTCACAATATGTATGATGGGTATAAGGCTAAACGCAAAGCCATGCCTGACGAACTTGCCCTGCAGCTTCCTTTGATAAAGGAAGTATTGGCGGCCATGAATGTTCCGGTTTTGGAGAAAGAGGGCTTTGAGGCGGATGACATTATAGGAAGTCTTTCACTGCTGGCTGAAAACCAAAATATTGATGTTGTTATTCTCACCGGAGACAGGGATTCATTTCAGCTGATAAGCGACAACACAACCGTCATACTGCTCTCCTCCAGGGCAGGAAGAACTGAAACGAAACGGTTAGACAAAGAAGCCATTTATGAACAATATGGGCTTTCACCGTCTCAGCTTATTGATGTAAAAGGATTAATGGGAGATTCGTCCGACAATATACCCGGTGTTCCGGGGGTTGGTGAAAAAACTGCCATTAGCCTTATCACAGCCTACAAAACCCTTGATGGGGTTTATGAAAATATAGAAAAAATTACAAAACCAAAGCTTAAGGCATCACTAATTGAATACAGGGAACAGGCATTTCTGAGCCGTACTCTGGGAACAATACGCAGGGATATGGACTGCTGTGGTAATATAGAGGAGCTTAAGCGGACTGGTATCAATAAGGATGAATTGCTGAAAGTATTCAGAAAGCTTGAATTTGACAGCCTTATTGCCAAAATGGGTCTTTTGGCTGGAAAAGAGCAGGAGAATGCCCTTAAGGAGCTTAAAATCATAGAGATTGATAAGGTTAATGATATAAAAAAACATATTACGGAACTTAAGAAAGACAAAACCATAGGAATTTTTCAACTGATTGACAGGGTTGATTCATACAGTTTAAGTTTGTCGGGCCTGGCTGTGTGCAATTCTGAATCCGTATTCTACTTTGAAACCGGCCCGGATTTACCGGAAAACCTGATCGCGGAAAATTTAAAAGAGCTGTGGGAAAGCGAAGAGATCATAAAAATCGGTCATAACATAAAAGAGTTTACCACATGGCTGTTTAAACATGGGATTGAACTTAAAGGTCTTGGTTTTGACACCATGATTGCGGAATATCTGATAGATCCTTTAAGAAACAGCTATCCTGTTTCCAATCTTTCATATAAATACTTAAACCGTTCAGTTCCATCAATTGAGGAACTTCAGGGGAAAGGAAAGGATTTCAGAACATTTTCCGCTCTTAAGGGAGAAAAGCTGGTTTCATGCGCCTGCCAAAGCGTTAAGGCGGTTTATGACCTGTACAGGCTCCAGGAAAAGGTTATAGCGGATAACAATCAGACGATGCTCTTCCATGAAATAGAGCTGCCTTTGGTTATTGTCCTGGCGAGTATGGAATACAACGGTTTCATGGTTGATGCCAATAAGCTTGAGGAGTTTAATAAAATTTTAACGCATAGGATTGATGCGCTGGAAAAAACCATATACATTCTTGCGGGAGAAGAATTTAACATAAATTCCCCAAAACAGCTTGGCGTTATATTGTTTGATAAATTAAAACTCCCGGTTGTAAAAAAGACAAAAACAGGATATTCCACAGATTCGGAGGTGCTTGAAGAGCTTTATCACAGGCATGAACTGATCCCATATATTATAGAATACAGGCAAATGGTAAAGCTGAAATCAACCTACGCGGAAAGACTTGAAAAAGTGATTAATCCCACAACCGGAAAAATACACTCAAGCTTTAACCAGACTGTAACAGCCACCGGCCGCATAAGCAGTACGGAACCGAATCTCCAAAACATACCGATTCGGCTTGAAATGGGTCGTGAGATTCGAAAAGCCTTTATCCCGTCAACAAAAGACGCTTTGTTTGTGGATGCGGATTATTCACAGATTGAGCTTCGGGTACTGGCGCATATCACCGGTGATGAATCCCTGATTAAAGCCTTTGCCAAAGGCGAGGATATTCACACATCAACAGCATCATTGGTGTTTGAAGTTGATCCCGGCAGGGTGACGCCTGAACTGAGGCGCAGGGCTAAAGCTGTAAATTTTGGCATTATCTATGGCATCAGTGATTATGGGTTATCCAGGGATCTTGGTATTACCCGCAGGGAAGCAAAAAGGTATATAGACAGTTATTTTGCCAAATATCCAAAGGTAAAGGAGTACATGGACCAGATTGTTGATAAGGGCCTAAAGCAAGGTTATGTTGAGACCATCTTCCACAGGAGGAGGCAGCTGCCTGAGCTTATGTCGAAAAATTTCAACCAGCGATCCTTCGGAAAAAGAATAGCTATGAATACGCCGATACAGGGTTCTGCGGCTGATATTATAAAAATTGCTATGGTTAAGGTGTACAGGGCATTAAAGGATTCCGGCCTGAAATCCCGACTTATATTGCAGGTTCATGACGAATTGGTTATAGAAACCGTGCGGGATGAACTGGAGAAAGTTAAAGAACTTGTCAGAACCTGTATGGAGCAGGCTGTATCTTTAAAAGTTCCGCTTGTGGTTGACATATCTGTTGGTGAAAACTGGTATGAAGCAAAGTAAGTCTTATGTCAAAAATCTGATGTTATGGAATATCTGTAGCATAGGGTAAAACTTTATTAAAGTTAAGGGAATGGAAGTGTTAAATTGCTGACTATCGGTGTTACAGGTGGAATAGGAACCGGCAAAAGCACGGTCGCCCGTATCCTGGAGAGAATCGGCGCAAAGCTTGTTATCGCCGACGATGTGGCTAAGGAGATAGTGAAGCGGGGAATGCCGGCTTATGAAAAGATAGTATCTGAGTTTGGGGATGAAATTCTCGACAGGGAAAGAAACATAGATCGGAAAAAGCTGGGAAACATAGTTTTTGCCGATAAATCCAGACTCAGCGTATTAAATCAGATTACTCACGGTATTGTAGCAGAAGAAATAAGACTTAAACTGGAACAGTTCATGAAGGAAAACAGCAAGCTTGTGGTAATTGAAGCAATTGTTCCGATCAAGCATGGATTTTTGGATCTTGTGGATTCCGTATGGGTTGTTATTGCTCCGGAAGCCGTCAGAATTGAGCGGATAGTTAAGAGAAACGGTGTTTCATGTTTTGACGCAAAGCAGAGAATCCGCTCACAGATGTCCGACGAAGAGTATAAATCCATTGCTGATAAAGTAATATATAATGATGGCTCATTTGAAGAATTGGAAGCAAAGGTATGGGATATATTAAAGGATGAAAATTATAGCATGTCTTAGGGTAAGGTTCTGTTATGTAGCTTTTTTGTTGTTTTTTCTTATTGTTTTGTTTGCCTTGGCACCTGCCATACTCAGGGCTATGTTCCCGATGCCCCATTTTGATGTCGTGGAAAAATACGCGCAGAAGAACAATCTGAAAGTTACGCTGGTATATTCAATTATTAGGGCGGAAAGTGGTTTCAGGCCGGATGTGGTTTCGAGCAAGGGAGCTGTCGGTCTTATGCAGATAACTGAAAAAACCGGTCAATGGATTGCGAATCAGCTTGATATTGAGAAATACAGCATTCAATCACTTACAGAGCCGGAAATTAATATTCAGTTTGGATGCTGGTATATGTCATATCTTCTGGAGCGTTTCAACGGTAACAGTGAGCTGGCATTGGCCGCGTACAACGCGGGTGAGGGGACTATCAGAAAATGGGTTGAATCCGGTGAAATAAAATGGAAAGGGCAAGAGATAATATCTCTTCCATATCCGGAGACAGAAAAATATCTGGTGAGGGTTAACAGAATATACTTTGTGTATAAAACACTTTACCCGGATTTGGATTCATGATAGACTTTAAAGTAGCGACAAAAAATGGGGATAATTTGATTATCGGAGGGTTTTTATGTTTGAGCCGATGTTTGAACGGGATTTGTTATATCCGGCAGTTGTTTATACAGAACCCGGCAGTATTCATG
>JAAYGP010000022.1 GCA_012727625.1 Clostridiaceae bacterium | reverse complement strand
GTATGCAACAAGAGATGGAAAAAAGCACAACAGAATAAAAAAGAGGTTGAAAACCTAATGCGTTGGGGGCATTTTTTAAATATTTTCAGCCTTTAAGATTTTGGATAATATAAGTATAACATGACCTAAGGTCAAATCCTGTCCTCAGGAAATAAGAAATTTAAAAATTATTTCTGCGCGCATTTGTGTAACAATGAAATTATATTAAATTGAACAAAAAAATTGTATGCTGCATTTTTTTTTGATATAATCCATTTTAATCATTTATGTATATAAATATGAACTTAGTTTTGATTCTATGCTTCGGGTAAATCTTTTTGGATGAACCTTAACTGAAGGGGTTTAATCTGATGAAAAACCACAAACGCGAAGATTGAAAATATTTGCTCTATGGTTCGGTGTTGTTTTATAAAGCAAGGTAATCGCGTTAAGGGAAAAGGCTGTCAAATTCTGAAGACAGGTCTTGTCAGATTGAGTGAAATAAAAGGATTTTATTGCAGAGTATCGTGTAATTGTTCTTTTATATATTTATAAATACAAGACAGAAAAGGAGTTAAGAAAATCCTATGGCAATTGAAAATAATATTGAAAATATTAAGAAGATACTGGCTGAAAGTTATAAAAATGCCATTTCTGAAATCTTTAAGAACGAGGAGTCCTTTATTGATCGCAATAAGAGTGATGAAAATGAATTGTCGATTGATATAATAGAGCATACTTTGCAGGACTATCTGGAAAATTACCGGAACGAAAAAACCAAAGTTATGGATTTATGGGCCAAAACACCGATTCCGGAACTGCAGGGCATGACACCATCGGAGATAATTAACGGATTGAACTGTTTTGATGATGTTTATGATGTTTTCTTGCATATGTCGGAAAACACTGATGAAGAGCTCCCCGATATATTAATTGATAAAATGAGGCAATATGGAGCCGCCATGTCGGAAAAGCTGATTAATCTGGCCAGAAGTTCAGCTGAAACAGACAAACAGGAGCACGTTTTTGCCGAAACCGTATCTATAATCGGAAGAATGGGTCTTAGCGCCAGTGTCGAGTCGTTGCTTCAGCTACTATATGATTATTGGGAGGATATATCAAAATCTGAGTATCTGGAAGATGCACTTAAAAATTTGGGGGAAGCTGTTATTGAGCCCATTTTAGCAAAGCTTGAAAAAAATGAATTTGGAGAATTTGAACATAGGCTGTTATATGTATTGGCATCTGTAGGCTCAAAGCATAAGGATGAAAGAATATACCGCATAATTAGAAAGGCATTCAGGGAAGCTGATGAGAAACTGCCTGTTGCTGTCTGTATTGCAGCATATAATGACGGGCGGGCCGTTCCCATGCTAAGAAGCTTTCTTGAGAGAAACGGCAGGGATATTCCGGACGAACTGTTCATTGTTACATTGGAAACTTTAAATGAACTTGGCGGTGATATAACGGATTTCATGGGAATGCTGAGAGAAAGAGTTTTATTAAAGAATTAATCAAGGATTTATGTATTATTGAAGCTAAGATGGTTTTAATATATCGCGGACAGGAGAGAAAAGGTACAGGTTGCAGATGGCTGGCATGATTATGCCCTTTTGGATACAGGCTATGGTGAGAAAGTTTAAAGATGTGGCAACTTTACGCCGAGGCGGCCTGATCCCCAGGTTATTTGGCCCTGGCAAAAGGATGGGAATATACGAAATAATGTTCATGCAGTGTACCACCGCAGTAAATCTGAAATTTAAAATTGAGCCCACCGGCTTCAAGCATACGGGGCTTTTTCCCGAGCAGGCAGTAAACCGGGACTGGATGACAGAGAAAATTAAGAGTGCCGGGTCGTGAAATCCATGTTTTAAATCTCTTCGGCTACACAGGAGGTGCTACGGTTGCCTGCGATTCTGCAATTCCTATACAACCGGATTTTCTTCCTATGTGCCCGCAAATATCATGGAAATGACCATACAAAATAAAGTGAGAGGGAAAATTACAACCGGAGAGATTGGGCTTCCCGTTGAGGCAGCAATATTGTGTTGCCCTGTGGAATTTACACAAGATGGGAAAATGAGTAAAAGCTGGTGGCCATACGGGTCATGGATTGCAGATGTCAGCTTTATATCTGAACAGTAACGATATAAGCATTATGTTATTGTTCACAGGTTCTGTAAAAGGATATTGTGCAATAGAAAGAATCTTTAGCAAATGAAGCTCGTGTTTGTGCTATTACGCAATATCTGACCTGCTCAGCGACTGGATTAGTGTGAACAGTAAAGCATTATCATTATATTATATAGAAAGAATTTGGCAATATAACCTTGCAAGCAAGCATTATTACAGTTATCATATAAACATATTTAAGTTATTATTATGCCGCTTGAATTAAAAATGGGAGGTTGGTATGTTTAATGGAAGTTAACGAAATGCATGATTTAATTATCAATACATTTGAGGAAAAGAAAGCAAGGGATGTCAAAGCTATTGATATTCAAGATTTGACCACCATAGCAAGTTATTTTATCATTTGCAGCGGAACATCCACAACACACATTAAAACCCTTGCGGATGAAGTGGAATT
>JAAYGP010000021.1 GCA_012727625.1 Clostridiaceae bacterium | reverse complement strand
GAAAACATTTATTTCTGTAAACCTGTCCACAATTTCCGGTCGGTCTATTCCCGTGAAAACACTTCCTATTTTAAACTCTTTGACATTTACAAACTGGTGGCACGGAAACAAATCCCCCTCAGGCGTAACCGCCAGATATTCACATCCTGAACCACAACCCCTGAGCCTTTTTATCACACAAGGCCCACCCTCAAGGTCTATTATGAAATGGAAAAAATTAACTTCTTTCCCATGCTTCTTTCTTTCATGCAGTTTAAGCGCAAGCTTTTCATATTCGGAAAAAATAGTTTTAAGGTGTTCCTTTTTTATCTCAAACCCGGTACCGTCCTTAAGGACCGCAGGTTCCACCGATACCTGATCGAAACCTGAATCCGCCATATGCATGACATCATTTGAAAAATCAAGGTTATATGACGTAAATGTACCCCGGACATAATAATCCTTGTCGCCTCGTTTTAAAACCAGTTTTTTAAATTTTGGAAGTATTGCGTCATAAGTTCCCGAACCGTCTTTTCTTGCGCGCATTCTGTCATTGATTTCCCTGCGCCCGTCAAGGCTTAAAACGATATTATCCATGGTATTATTCAAGTATTCAGTGGTTTCTTCGTCAAGCAGCAATCCGTTGGTGGTTATGGTAAAGCGAAAATGCTTATTGCAAGCCTTTTCTTTTTCCCTGGCATAATCAACGATTGCTTTCACTGTTTCCAGGTTTAAAAGGGGTTCACCGCCAAAGAAGTCAATTTCGATATTTTTCCTGTTGCCTGAGTTTGCTATAACAAAATCAATAGCCTTTAAACCCACCTCAACAGGCATTATGGATTTTTCACCGCTGTAATTTCCCTCGCCGGCAAAACAGTATTTGCACCTCAGATTGCAATCATGAGCAATGTGAAGACACAAAGCTTTAACCACTTTGGAACCTTTAATTTTTTCAAGCATTTCTTCATGAGGGTTGTCCGTAAAAAGCAGCCCGTCGGCAATCAACCCATCAATTTCTGACCTGATTTCACTTATCAGCTTTTTACCGTACAGTTCCTCCAGTTTCTCCATTTTTTCACTGACCGGACTGCCGTCTTCATAACAGCTCAGAACATTCGCCGCTTCCGGATCAAGAACATGAACGGCCCCGCTGTTAACATCCAATACCATATTCATACCGTTTATTTCGAATTGATGTATCATTTAATTACTCCCAGCATAATCTTGCGCTTAGATTCTAAAAATGCGATTCAGGCAAAAGATACTTAAAAAAGGGCTGTCAAGCCCTGTTATCGGTTAAATTCCGTGATGTCTGCCGTTGTTTGTCAATGGATTCTGCATGTTTTTAAAATTTATCTTTCTTAAGCTTTTCACATTTCTGATTGCCTACGGTACACGAAGTTTTGCATGCTGACTGGCAGGATGTCTGGCATTCGCCGCAGCCAATATTGTTCAAATCCCGGTTCAATGTATTTAAGTTTATTGTTTTAATGTGTTTCATGGTTCTTCCTCCTACTTTATAAAATACATATTTATCCGAAATATTATAACATATATTAAGACAACATCCAAGAGCTTATGTAACACTTTTCCCTGTTCTCGGCGATCTTCAAG
>JAAYGP010000183.1 GCA_012727625.1 Clostridiaceae bacterium | reverse complement strand
GTGCAATAAATTGAAGGGCTAGAATTTTCTTTTCCGGCTTTTCCGCCGCCAGAACAACAGAAGCTTTTTTTACAATCTTAGCGAAACAAACCATATCCATAGGAAATCCTCCCCGCATCCAATCTGATTTCAATGCAATTCAGCAAGCATACGCCTTTCCATTTGCAATGACACAAATAAATATTGAATATAATATACTACAACAAACAGGTTCTGTAAATCATATGTTACTATTCACACTTCAAACTGAATGAATTACATATCAATTGACTGCGGATACTTTGCATTTAAAGGGATTTTTTGTTAAATTAAGCCCTGGACTGAATAGTCAGAACGGTGACAAGCAAGGGTACTGTTCACAATCTGTTACTTTGTCCATTCACTCAAGGCAACCGATTGTTTAACAATCATTTTTGACTACTTGACTTCAATCAGATTTGTCTGTAACATGTTAGTTGCTGATTTATATATGTTACGTTAACACCTGCCGGGAAGCGGTGTTTTTTAAGGGGGTAAAAACTATGTTCAGATGGAGCTCAGATTATGAAACAGGGATCAGGACAATTGACGAACAACACAAAAAACTCGTTTCAATAGGGGCAAAGCTTGAGGATATGCTTTATGCAGGATATTCTGCGGACTATTATGATTATATCATTGAAACAATAAATGAGCTTAAGGATTATGCGGAATATCACTTTAGTTTTGAAGAGAAAAGAAAGGAAGAATGCGGGTACGAAAGACTTGAGATACATCGTATGGAGCATTTGTATTTTGTTAAACGCATAGACAGGCTTTCACTTCAGGATATAGACAGCCAGCAGATTTCAGTAATCCGCGATACTCTGAACTTTTTAGCGAAGTGGCTTTTTGGACATATACTAAAAGAGGACATGATGTATGTGGATTGCCTGCGCAAAAATGAGAATATCTACTAAAGATTTATATGAAAATATCCTATGAAGATTTATACTGAAAGGAAGAATGACAACTTATGTCATCCATAAAAACAGAGCTGGAACAACAAATAAAGAGACGCAGAACATTTGCAATAATATCCCATCCGGATGCGGGTAAAACCACCCTGACAGAAAAACTGCTGCTTTATGGAGGCGCGATTAATCTTGCCGGTTCTGTGAAGTCACGAAAAGCAAGCCGCCATGCGGTATCTGACTGGATGGATATTGAAAAGCAACGCGGTATCTCGGTTACATCCAGTGTGATGCAGTTTGAATATAAACACTTTTGTATAAACATCCTTGACACTCCAGGCCATCAGGACTTCAGTGAAGACACCTACAGGACGCTGGTTGCTGCAGATAGCGCTGTTATGCTGATAGACGGCGCTAAAGGTGTGGAACCACAGACTATAAAGTTGTTTCATGTTTGCCGGATGCGGCAGATTCCGATTTTTACTTTTATTAATAAACTGGATCGGGCAATTAAAAACCCTTTTGACCTGATGCAGGAAATTGAGGATGTTCTTGGTATTCGTTCCTGCCCCTTGAACTGGCCTGTTGGAACGGATGGAGACTTTAAAGGAGTGTATAACAGAAGGCTTAAGCAAATTGAATTGTTTTCCGGCGGAAATCATGGGCAAACAGTGGTGGAATCAAGTAAAGGCGCTGTGGATGATCCTGTTTTCAGGGATTTATTGGGTGAGCCTTACTATTCCAGATTGGTTGAGGAAATAGAACTGCTTGACGAAGCAGGCGATAATTTTGACCTTAATGAAGTATCAGCAGGAAACCTCACGCCCATTTTTTTCGGAAGTGCTATGACCAATTTTGGTGTAGAGCCGTTTTTTGAGGATTTTCTCAACATGGCGCCCCCTCCTGCGGAGAGGACTTTTACAGACGTAACAGCAACGCCTTACTGCGATAATTTTCTTGGTTTTATATTTAAAATACAGGCCAATATGAACCCAAACCATCGTGACAGAATTGCTTTCATGAGAATTTGTTCCGGTAAATTCAAAAGAGGTATGGAAGTTTATACATCTCATTCCGATAAACCTGTACGCCTTTCACAACCCCAGCATCTTATGGCCCAGGATCGTGAAATTGTTCAGGAAGCCTGGCCGGGAGACATTGTAGG
This sequence comes from Clostridiaceae bacterium, assembly GCA_012727625.1. Taxonomy (GTDB): domain Bacteria; phylum Bacillota; class Clostridia; order DSM-8532; family DSM-8532; genus JAAYGP01. Next base: position 3,353 of record JAAYGP010000183.1, on the reverse strand, counting down.
TTTGTTTGACCCGGGTATTTTTCATATAGGCGATACACTCAGCAGCGCAAAACCGGTACCACGTTTTGGTGGTATCCCCATGTTTCCTGCTGAACACTTTGTACGTGTTTCAGCAAAGGATACAATGAAGCGCAAGCAGTTCCTGAAAGGAATCAGGCAATTGTCTGAAGAAGGTGCGGTTCAGGTGTTTAAACAGCTTGACATAGGTATTGAGGAATTCATTGTGGGTGCTGTGGGGGTGCTTCAGTTTGAAGTGCTTGAGTATCGTTTAAGAAATGAATACAATGTGGAATTAAGGCTTGTAAAACTGCCTCACAAGTTTGCCAGATGGCTTGCGGCGGATAATATTGATGTTTACAGTCTTAACCTTACTTCATCCACTATCCTTGCCGAAGATAAGTCTGGTAATATAGTATTGCTGTTTGAAAACCAATGGTCCATAGATTGGGCAAAGGACAAAAACAAGGATATTCAGTTATCCGAATTGTCACTGAACAGAAATTGAAAAGCGTGTTATCATTAACTGAAGTACCTGAAAATAACCGCGATTTACTTTATTGCCCCGGCCAATCAGACTTTCGCTCCAATCAGACTTCCGATAAAGATTTGAAGAATCTTTGACCTTGTTATGCTTTAATACTTACACATTTATATTTTTTGTGTTTCATATTAGCAGGACCCCTGCTTTCATTAGTAGAGGTCTTGTTTTTATTGCTTTATGTCTTTTGCATAAAATCTGTAAAAGCACTGGCGTAAAAAGGATCAAACTGCTTGCCGGAACAACGGTTTATTTCCGCTAATGCATCATCATGTGAAACAGCACTTTTATAAACCGTTTCGTGAGTCATTATGTCATAAGCATCAACAATACTGAAAATTCTTGAAATCCCCGGTATATCGTTTCCCGTAAGCCCCAGCGGGTAACCTTTCCCATCCCATCGTTCGTGATGACAAAGAATACCATCGGAAATATGGGCTAACTCCTGATGATTAATCGCAATTTTATAGCCTTTCTCGGAATGGGTCCTGACCTGGGCCCATTCTGCCTTATCAAGCCTTCCCGCTTTCAAAAGAATCTGTTCATCAATTGCAACCTTACCTATATCATGCAGCAATGATAAAAGTGTTAATTCACTAAGCTCCTTGTCGGACATATCCAGGCTGCCTGCAAAACTCTTTGCCAGTAAAACCACTCTTTTTATGTGATCTTCAGATTCCAGGGAGCGCTCAAACAAGGATTCCTTCAATGAATTAAGTATAATATTTCGTATTCTCCGGCTTTCTGTGAGCTTTCTGCGATACATCATATTTTCAGCCATTTTTAGAACATCATTCAGACTTTCGCTTGATTTATATTTCGTGGAATATCCAAGTGATACACTTAAGGTTATAGGGTCTTTTTCCTGCTTATTGCACTCTTCTTCTATTCTTTCACATACTTTTGCCGCCGTTTCTCTATCCGTTTCAGGCAGTAAAATCGCAAATTCATCTCCGCCCCATCTTGATATAATATCTTCTTTACGACATACTTTTCTGCAGACGTCGGCTGTTCTTATCAGGAGCTTATCGCCGGCAAGGTGCCCGAAAACATCATTTGTAAGCTTAAGACCATTTAAATCAGCAATAATAATTGAAATGGGAAATTTTCTGCTGTTGTCAATACGCCTGACTTCTTCCTCAAAAAAACTTCTGTTGTACAATCCCGTCAGCTTGTCATGAAAAACCAGATACCTTATTTCTTTTTCAGAATTTATTTTCCCTGTAACATCGAGAAATGAAATAAAATCTACTTCTGAACCGTTTAAATTAATGCTGTTTCTGTATAATTCAACCCATTTGGCTCCATTTTTTGTAAACAACTTTATAGGTTCGTTATAATAAGTTCCGTAATAACACTGTTTATACTGAGCCAGGGTTTCTCTCAACTTTTCATTTTTTATATTTTTGAGCAATGATTTAAAAGAGATTGTTTTTGAACCGTAATTTGTAATATCTGTTAACTGACAAAAAGCGTGGTTAATGTATTTTACCATACCATTCTGCAATATTAAAACCGGGAGGAAAACCTGTTCTGCTAACACTCTGAAATGTTCGTATTCTGTCTGATCTTTCATATTTTGTTTCTCGCAGCTGGCGCTACTATTGTCTTTCATATGTTATTACCAAATTTTCCTTTTTAAAATTTATCACTACTCATAATACAAGAAACATACTGATTTGTAAAGCTGCCAGGAAATATAGCCATCAAAAAAATACCCAAGCGTTACTTTCTGGGTATTATGAACATGGCAATAATGTATAAAAGACCGCCGCCAAAAATTAAAGAGGGTATGGAAAGAATTACCCATATCAGTCTTATAACAGTTGGGTCTATTCCCAGGTATTCGCCTATTCCTCCGCAAACACCGCCGATTATCCTGTTGGTATCTGACAGATATAATTTCTTTTCCACAAAACACCACCCCTACTCTATATTTATTTGATTATTAATACTTTTATTCCTGTATACATCCCCGGGGCATTTAATATGAACATCTTCCTTCTGTAAAACCGCAAGTGCTTCCTCAGGATTTTCAACTCTAATTATAACCAACGCTTTTCCCGGCTCACAATAGCCTACAAATGCATACATGTATTCGATGCCGATTCCTCTTTTGTCAAATATGGCTAATACCTTTGAAAGGCCTCCCGGCCTGTCATCAACTTCAATGGCAATTACATTGTTTACGCTTACCGCAAAACCTTGCTGTTCAAGCACTTCCTTTGCCTTTCCGGGATTGTTTACGATAAGTCGCAGCACGCCGAAATCAGCAGTGTCCGCTATTGACAAAGCGCTAATATCAATATTATATTCCCCAAGTATCTGTGTAACTTTTGCAAGCCTTCCGATTTTATTTTCAATAAAAACCGATATTTGCCTTGTAAACATTACATCCCCTCCAAACCCCGCATTACATCTTTATTATATCCTATCCAAAAAGGTTAAGGCAATATCAATTTGGATGCTATGGTATGATAAGTTTCTGGCCCGCATATATTGTAGCGCTTTCCAGACCATTTATCTTTCTGATCTTATATATGTATTCGCGTATATCTGTATTTCCGGAATATTTATCTGCAATTTCCCACAGTGTATCACCAGGCCTGACGGATATATACCGGTATGCCGGAGGGGAGTTTCCGGCTGAAGCTGTATAGGTTCCTGCATATAATACTGTCAGAATAAGCAAAAGCAGAACAACCAGAAATCTTTTTTTGTTCTTAAGACGGTATGTCGTTTTCATGGGCATAACCTCCAATTGAACATTTGTTCTGTTTTTTATTTTATCGAACATGTGTTCATTTGTCAACAT
>JAAYGP010000182.1 GCA_012727625.1 Clostridiaceae bacterium | reverse complement strand
TCTCCGGCCTCAAAGGTTCTTATGGTGATTAAAAAGCCATCGGAGACAGTTTTAAGGTCTACAATTTCAAAATCCCTGAACTTCTCCCTCACTTCATCTTCAGTTAGAACCTCTGTTGTTATCTTAAGCTCAATAAGGTCACCAACATAGATATTACGCTCTGTTGCAGATGAAAGGCCGGAAGAAGCCAGCATAATCATTATTAAAAATAATATGAATACTGCTTTTTTCACTTCTTTCATCTCCGCACCCTTCCTTTGAAAAACATTTTCAAGGGCTTTACATAATCTTCATCAGTATAAATATTTATAAGCCGGTTTTTTGGTAACCCAATGTGGTTTGCCAGTTTAAAATCCTGCTTCATATTATCGAGCACAACTGTTTTACCTGACTCCATATCCTCAAAAGTGAAAATGGCTCCGGAGGGCAGCATTTCTTCCGCTCTGTCAACAACCCTTATCAAAACCAGATCATGCCGGTTTAATGTTATTTTCATATCCCTTTTGTAACCGGTATCAAGAAAGTCCGATATAAGGAAAACTACACTTCTCTTTTTTTCAATGCGGTTAAGATATTGCAGGGCTTTCGTGATATCTGTCCCGACGGATTCAGGCTTAAAGCTTATAATATTTTCAATGATGGACAAAACATGCTTTCTGCCATTTTTTGAGGGGATAAATTTCTCCACTTTGTCTGTGAAAAAAATCACACCGACTTTGTCATTGTTCTTACATGCTGAAAAAGCAAGCGTCGCAGCCACCTCGGCTATTTGATCCTTTTTTCTGCCGAAGCTGTTGGAGCGGGACATATCAATCAAAAGGAAGACATTCAATTCCCTCTCTTCACAAAATTGCTTTACATAGGTCTGGTTATAGCGCGCTGTTACATTCCAGTCAATGTTCCGCACATCATCGCCGGGGTAGTATTCACGTATGTCATCAAATTCCATGCCCTTGCCCCGAAAACCTGTGCGGTATTCGCCGGAAAAAGCCTCTTCCACCAACCTGTTTGTTTTTATATCAATCCTGCGTATCTTTTTTAAAAGCTCGCTTGTAAGCATGTTTTACTCCTTTTTAGGCAAACCTTAAACCCGTAACAGGCGGGAGACATTTGATTCCCGTTATATCATAGTGCGGCAAAGCTTAAAGCATCTGGAGCCGGAACCATGTTCAAGGTAGATTTACCTGTTCGAGTATTTCAGTGATTATATCCTCTGAGGTCATTCCCTCTGCCTCCGCCTCGTAAGCAAGCAGGATTCTGTGTCTTAGAACATCATATACGATTGCTTTAACATCATCAGGAATGACATAATCACGCCCCTCAAGGAATGCCCTGCCCTTTGCCGCTTTAATCATATTTATTGATGCGCGGGGGGATGCTCCGCACGAAATATAGGGTGACTTTTCTCTCGTTTTAAAAATAATATCGAGTATATAATTTTTAATATTTTCGTGTACAAAAATGAGGTTTATTTTATTTCTTAATTCAAATATATCTTCTTTCGACAGGATTTTTTGCACATTAGATTCGCCTGTTTGATCTATGGAGAAGTTATCCATTATATTTTTTTCTTCATTCCTGTTTGGGTAATTTATTTTCAGCTTTAACATAAACCGATCCTGCTGGGCTTCCGGCAGTGGATATGTACCCTGCTGCTCAAGGGGATTCTGGGTTGCAATTACAAAGAACGGCTTATCAAGAGAATACGTTGTTTCTCCTATCGTTACCTGCATTTCCTGCATTGCTTCCAAAAGAGCTGACTGAACTTTTGCCGGCGCGCGGTTAATTTCATCCGCAAGAATCAGATTGCTGAATACAGGTCCTTTTTTTATAACAAATTCGCCTGTTTTCTGATGATAAATCTCTGTGCCGATAATATCTGCGGGCAGCAAATCCGGAGTAAACTGAATTCTCTTAAAATCCAAACCAAGAGCTTTCGCAATTGTGCTTGCAGTTAGTGATTTTGCAAGGCCTGGAACGCCTTCCAGCAAAATATGCCCACCGGTTAAAAGCCCGATGATAATTCTGTCAATCATATAGTCCTGTCCGATAATTACTTTGTTTATCTCATTTTTTAAGGATTTAACAATAAATTCAGGCCTTTCAGCTAAGCTTGCTTCTACCATTTTATGTCCCTCCATTTTGGGTTTTAATGCTATACAAACTGCCTGTCATTTTAAGATTGATAGTACGCCAAGAGCAAATTATAGTCAATATTTGCATATAATAATTAAAAAAAATTTCACAGATAGTTCATATTACGAATATTTAAATGTTTCTTTCCTGACAGAACTACCGTAACTATTCAGAGAAATTTTTTTATGAGCGCTTAATATTATACCAGAAGGGTTATCACCTTTTCCAATGCAATTCAAATAC